>NZ_JAVIYN010000011.1:0-82120 GCF_036665975.1 Jeotgalicoccus huakuii
CTTTTTGTGGTTAGAGTGTTTGCTGGTCTTCGAAAATAAGACGAGTTCGTGGAAATCAAATACATTGCCTATAAAATTACTACAACTGAGTAATGTCTTTATCTGCGATTAATGCACCGACTTCTTTAAGAATTTCCTGTCTGTCATCATCGAGGTGACTACCGAGTACGACGGTCAAAGTTTCAACCAAGGAAATCGCTGGGACAATTGAGTAATGTTTGTCGAAATGTGCGAGTTTCATAGTCACTGTTGCAAGTGGAATAATGGTGTTGTCTGGATTGTCTGTTATTAAGATAATGGGTATACCTTTTTCAACAGCATATTCTGCAACTTGATAAGTCAGTTGAGTAAATTGCGATAAAGCGATGAGTACTAAGACTTCATCTTGTTTCATATGATAAAGTCTGTCGAATACAAAGTGTGGCTCATAGCTGAGTTGGTTACATTTTGGATAGAATTGATTGATAGAGTTTTCTAGGTAAATGGCGACTGACCTAGATGTTCTCAAGCCAAATATATTAATACGGCTTGAATTTTTGAAAATCTCTACAGTGTCTGAAATAGACTGCTCTAAATTTTTATCCATGGAATATTGTTGTAAGAGGTTGATGTTTTTCCAGATGTACCTACTTTGACTTTCATTATCGTCACGCTGATCATCTTCAAATTGCCACCAAGTCGGTGCATGGCTTTCGATTCTTACTTTGTGAATATCAACTTTGAATTCATTTAGACTACTATAACCGAGACTGTTGATTGTTCTTAGAATCGTTGTTGTCCCTACTCCTGATTTTTCTGCCATTGTACTAATCGAGTATATTTCGATGTTTTGATAATTATCTAGTATAAAATCACAGAACTGTTTTTGTTTCTTACTCATACTATCTTTTTCTTCAATAATTTTTCTTATTATATTATTTGTCATTTGTCCCTACCTCGCTATTGGACTTTTCTATATTATACCTTCTAAAAATTATTTTACACTAGATTAAAATAGAATATATATTCCTTTTTAATGATTAAAAAGTTTACTTTTTCCATTTAGTCTGATATATTTTAAGTGAATGAAAACGCTTTATAATAAAGGGGGATTTTATGGAGTTTACTGTTTGGGAGATGTTAACGGATTTCGGGTTAATTTCTATGTTGCTTATTCTCGGTGTAGTCATCCGTGCCAAGTTCACGTTTATACAGAGAACCTTTATGCCGGCAAGTATTATCGCAGGAATCATTGGACTGATTTTAGGTCCGTTTGCACTTGATGTACTTCCATTTACGGATTTTATAGGTACATATCCCGGCCTATTAATCGCATTTGTTTTTGCGTCGTTACCCTTTTCCACCGCTAATTTTAAATGGTCAGAAGTCATTAATAAGGTGGGTGGGCTTTGGTCATATTCCCAAGTGATTATGCTTCTATTTTGGGGCGGCGGTTTAATATTTGCCCTCATTTTTTTAGGCCCAATATTCGATGTGCATAATGGTTTTGGGCTGTTACTTGCAGCTGGTTTTGTTGGCGGACATGGAACAGCCGCTGCACTTGGTGATGCATTTCATCAACAAGGTTGGGAAGAAGCCACTTCACTCGCTATGACCTCAGCAACAATTGGAGCTATCACTGCCATCGGCTTAGGAATTTTTTTAATACGACGTGCAGCGGAAAAAGGTCATACAAACTATATTCAAAAGTTTGAAGATCTTCCTAAGGGTTATAAGACTGGTCTTTTAGAAGAAAAGGATTACACTTCCATGGGTGAAGAACGTGTATCATCAATTGTTATTGACCCTTTGATTTTCCACGTTATTTTAGTCGTTACTGCTACCGCCATTGGTTATTACCTCAGTATTTTAGGTGAAAATTTAATGGAAGGTGTAACTATTCCAGCCTTCTCCCTAGCCTTTATTGTCGCTTTGTTGATGAGAATCTTTATCGAAATGATTAAGGCCGATAAATACCTAGATAAAAATACTATGTCAAAAATTGGTGGCGGGGCAACGGACTATCTGGTTGCTTTTGGTATCGCATCAATTAACCTAACAGTCGTTGCTCAAAATCTAGTACCATTCATAATTCTTATGATATTTGGAATCGTCCTAGCCTATGTTTTCTACAGATATTTCTCAGGTTTATATTTCAAAGAAAATTGGTTTGAAAAAGGAATCTTCACTTTTGGATGGATTACTGGTGCAGTAGCGATGGCGATTGCCCTGATTAGAATTGCGGACCCTAAACTTGAGAGTAATACTTTAGACGACTTTGGCTTAGCGTACGTTCCTATTGCTCCCGTTGAAATAGCGATTATCACTTTCTCACCTATCTTTATATTGAACAGTCAGCACTGGTTACTTGCAGGCATATTAATGTTAGCGAGCATCGTGATATTACTCATCTCTAGAAATAGAAAATGGATTTCATTTAAAAATTAGGAGTGAATTTAATGTCTAGTAAAGTAGAATTTTTATATTTGTCAGAAGAAGAAATGATTGAAGCGGGCGCCTTAGATATGAAACAATGTATTGAAACACTTGAGGAAATGTTTGTACTCTTAAGTAAGGGGGACTACCTACTCGGTGGACCTAAAAGAAATGATCATGGCCTAATGCTTTGGTTTAATGAGAATGAAAAATTCCCGAACATCCCAGTTAAAGGTCCAGATAGACGGTTTATGTCACTAATTTCTTATTTAGGCGGCGACTTTAATGTTGTCGGTAACAAATGGTATGGTTCAAACATTGCTAATGCTGAAAAAGGATTACCAAGATCAATTCATACATTTACTCTAAATGATAAAGATACAGGGGCTCCTCTATCTATAATGGCAGGTAACTTAGTATCATCTGTTCGTACAGGTGCAGTACCAGGAGTTACAGCAAAGTATCTAGCTAAAAAAGATGCAAAAGTCATCGGTGCAGTGGGTGGTGGTGCAATTAACCAATCTTGTATTGATGCTATTATTAAAGGTGTTCCAGGCATTGAAAAAATTGTTCTTTACGACATCAATTTAGAAAAAGGTAAACAAATCGCTGGGAAATTAGCAGAAAAACATGGTGTAGATGTTGAGGCACTTGATGACATAGACCAAATGCTTGAGCAATCTGACATCATTACAGTAGCAACATCCGGTGCAGTTAAGCCAAAAATTAATGATGCGAGCTTAAAACCAGGCGCACTACTTATTCTCACAGGATCAGCAGATCTTGATGAAGAATTTTATCGAAAAAATCGCTTAGTATCAGATTTATGGTCCATGCATGAAAAATGGTTAGAAGATGGTTTAAATCATCCAGATGGATTGGATAGTATAGACTGGGCAATGACCTATCAACTTCTTAAAATGATTAATGATGGTGAATTTGAAGCCAATGATATCGATGATTTAGGTGATATTATAGCCGGAAATAAAGAAGGTAGAAAGTCAGAAGATGAAATCATTGTAATGCTAACAGGTGGACTGCCGACGGAAGACGCCGCTTGGGGTTATAAGATCTATAAAAATGCGCTAGATAAAGGTATTGGTACGAAACTACCACTATGGGAAAATTCGTATCTGACTCAATAAGTGGATTTGTGTTTATATATGTACGTGGATATTCGGCGAGTATCCACGTATTTTTGTTTAGTGAGGTGTTGCGTGAACTCGTCATCTCCTCAAGTTCCAGCAGAAGGATATCTATGTCATTTTCTGCAGATCAATCGCCTTAATCAGTATATCTTTCAATACCAATATTAAAAAATAGATAGCGAAGGGTATGAATAGTATACCGACGCCAAATAGGACAAAGCCTGGTGCGTCATCAAGGTGAGCAACTGTAACAAAGAATGGCATGAGACCTAAAGAGATAATCGCAATCGCAAGAATGAAGTTTTGAATCCTGGTCATGATGGAAAGTGCGCGTGTTGTAAATATTTCATCTTTGTCTATAAGTGATAGCATTTTGAAAAAACTAAAAATAATCAAAAGGCCTAAAATCATATCGATCCACAGAACAGCTGCGAGTAAATATTGAACGAAAAGAATATCAACTTCTGCTGTGAAAAACTGTATACCGATTAAAAATCCGAAAAATAATAGAATGACGACTAAAAAACTTAAGGAGAGTCTCAATACGTTTGTTTTTTTAAACATAGCTATACCCTCTTTCAATAATATAAATAAATTTAGCATTGTCGCCCAATATAAACAAACATTACATTCTTGTATTCTAAAAATGAAAGCGCTATAATGGACATAGTTATTAGACATTAGGTAGGTATAAATATATATGAGTCAAAATACACATCGTGATTTCGGAAAGTTTACTACACTTGTTGCACTGACAGATGAGACAACAGCATTAGATATCTTACCTCAGTTTAAGTCATTTAAGATTATGACGGGTAAAGTAGGTTCTATGGATTTAAAAAAAGTCATCTCATCGGTAGAAACTGCTGCAAAACGTGGTGATATTATTGATGGAGATATATACCGAGAGACACACTCACTCTACCATGCGATTCTAGAAGCCTTACAAGGTGTAACTCGTGGAGATCTCAGTGTTGGAGACATCATGCGAACTGTTGGATTGACTTTTTCAATTGTCAGAGGGAATCCGTACGATAGTGATGATGAGGGTGAATGGCTCGCTGTTTGCTTTTACGGTACCATTGGTGCACCAATTAAAGGTAAGGAACACGAAGCGTTAGGTTTAGGAATTAATCACATTTAAATAATCAGTGTCATAGACATTAGCTAATAGGGACATGAGAATCCAAGTGGATTTTTATGTCTTTTTTTAATACGTAAATTTAGGAGGGATTACATGACAGTTTTACAGCTCGAGGGAGAAAATTTAAATATTGAGGCGCTCAAAGATTTCCTGGGAAATACAGACAGCGTTGTAGAAATTTCAGATGAAGCTTATCAAAGGGTCAATCATTCAAGAAAAGTAGTTGATAAAATTATCGACCAAGAGAAGACAATTTACGGCATCACAACAGGGTTTGGTCTCTTTTGTGATGTGTTGATTTCAAAAGAGAAGGTGAAAGATTTACAGGTGAACCTAATTCGCTCGCATGCTTGTGGTGTGGGTAAACCTTTTGATGAGCCCGTTGCTCTACTCATGATGATATTGAGACTAAACACGATGCTTAAGGGACATTCTGGTGTGACAAGAGATCTTGTAGATCAACTGCAACTCTTCATCAACAAAAGGATTATTCCAGTCGTGCCTGAGCAAGGCTCACTGGGTGCCTCAGGTGACCTCGCCCCACTGTCTCATATGGCACTCACTTTAATTGGTGAAGGAGAGGTATTTTATTTAGGTGAACAAAAGCCGACGGGACAGGTTTTAGAATCCCTAGGTATTGAACCTATTACCCTTCAGGCCAAAGAAGGTCTGGCACTTATAAATGGTACTCAACCTATGACGGCTCAGGGGGTCATTAATTACATTGAGGCCGAAAAAATGATGCAGGACAGTTTTTGGATTGCTTCACTGACTCATCAGAGCCTAAACGGAATTACAGATGCTTATAATCATCAGATTCACGAGTCACGGGGTTATCCGGAACAAATCTATGCTGCACAACAAATGCTCGACTATCTCGAAGGTTCTAAGCTGACAACAAGACAAGGTGACTTAAGGGTTCAAGACGGCTACTCAATTAGATGTATTCCACAAGTCCATGGGGCATCGCTACAGACCTTAAAATACGTGAAAGAAAAATTAGAAATTGAGATGAATGCAGCAAATGATAACCCACTTATCTTTAGTGAGGATGAAGTATTCTCTGGAGGTAACTTCCATGGGCAACCGATAGCTATTGCAATGGACCTCTTAAAAATTGGGGTCGCTGAAATCGCAAATATTTCAGAGAGACGCATCGAACGTCTCGTCAACCCGGCCTTAAACGGCGATTTACCTGCCTTTTTAAGTCCAGAAGAAGGACTTCAATCTGGTGCGATGATTTTACAATATGCTGCAGCAAGTCTAGTATCTGAAAACAAAACGCTCGCCCACCCTGCTAGTGTGGATTCTATTCCATCATCAGCTAATCAAGAAGATCACGTTTCTATGGGGACCATTGGTTCAAGGCATGCAAGAGACATTATTAACAACACAAGAAATGTCTTAGCGACTGAGCTTTTTATTGCTTTAACTGCGGTTGAAATTAAAGGAATTGATAAATTATCACCAAAAACGCTTGAGAAGTTCAATGAGTATCGTCTAATCGCAAATTTCATAGACCAAGACCGTAATTTTTCATATGAAATTAACGACCTATCAAAGGCTTTAAGAGAAGTGTTATAAAAATCAAAGGGGATGACCAATATGGTTAGAGAAATCAAAGCTAAAAAAGGCTTAGAAATCGAGTGTAAAGGTTGGGAGCAAGAAGCGGCATTACGTATGCTTTATAATAATTTAGATCCAGAAGTTGCAGAACGTCCGGAAGATTTAGTGGTTTACGGTGGCATCGGTAAAGCAGCGAGAAACTGGGAGTCTTTTGAAGCAATCGAAAACACTTTAAGAAATTTAGAGGCTGATGAAACGATGTTGATCCAATCCGGTAAGCCTGTGGCAGTATTTAAAACACATGAAGAAGCGCCGAGAGTGCTCTTATCGAACTCTGTACTGGTACCGAAATGGGCAACTTGGGAACACTTCAACGAACTGGACAAAAAAGGACTCATGATGTACGGACAAATGACAGCAGGTTCATGGATTTACATCGGCTCACAAGGCATTGTTCAAGGCACATATGAAACCTTTGCAGAACTTGCCAATCAAAACTATGACGGTAGTCTACGTGGAACGGTAACTTTAACTGCTGGTTTAGGCGGTATGGGTGGTGCACAACCACTTGCAGTGACTATGAATGAAGGCGTCGCACTTTGTGTGGATGTTGATGAAACTAGAATAGATAAACGCATCGAAACACGTTACCTAGATGTGAAAACAGCATCACTGGATGAAGCATTAGACTTAGCGGACAAGGCAAGAAATGAAGGACGCCCGTTATCAATTGGGCTACTTGGTAATGCAGCTGAAGTCCACCATGAAATACTAGGTCGTGGTTTTAAAATTGATGTCGTGACAGACCAAACATCTGCCCATGATCCATTAAACGGTTATGTACCTGAAGGCTATTCTCTAGAAAAAGCAAAAATCTTAAGAGAATCTGACCCCGTTAAATATGTGAAATTATCAAGTGAATCTATGGCCAAACACGTTCAAGCAATGTTAGCCTTTCAAAAAAATGGCTCAGTCGTCTTTGATTATGGTAATAATATTCGCCAAGTTGCCTATGATACAGGTGTAGACAATGCCTTTGATTTCCCTGGCTTTGTACCAGCTTATATTCGACCTTTATTCTGTGAAGGTAAAGGACCATTTAGGTTTGCAGCCTTAAGTGGAGATCCGAAAGACATAGAAGCAGCTGATAAAAAGATGCGTGAACTGTTCCCAGACAATGAAAAACTACTCCGCTGGTTAGATATGGCAGAAGAGAAGATTGCCTTTCAAGGTCTACCATCAAGAATTGCATGGTTAGGCTATGGGGAACGTGCCAAAATGGGACTAGCCTTAAATGACATGGTGAAGTCAGGTGAACTTTCTGCACCCGTTGTTATTGGACGAGATCACTTGGACTCAGGATCCGTTGCTAGTCCGAACCGTGAAACTGAAAGCATGAAAGACGGCAGTGATGCAGTCGGAGACTGGGCAATTCTTAATGCTCTAGTTAATACAGCTGCGGGCGGATCATGGATTAGTGTTCACCACGGTGGCGGTGTGGGTATGGGCTACTCGCTGCACGCTGGTATGGTTGTCGTAGCTGATGGGACCGACCGTGCAGCACGTCGTCTCGAACGTGTATTAACATCAGATCCGGGTATGGGTGTTGTAAGACACGCTGATGCTGGTTATGATATCGCGATTGAAACAGCCAAGGAAAAAGGCGTCAATATTCCAATGCTAAAGGAGAATCAATAATGAACGATTTAATGATTACAAATATAAAATCTTTAATTTTACCGAAGAAAACAGAAGGACCATTGAAGGGTAAAGAGATGGACGAACTTGAGATCATTGATGATGCAGTCGTTGTCATCAATGATAAAAAAATCGTCTATGCAGGAAAAAATACAAGCGATTTTGAAGCTAACGAGGTCATTGATGCACAAGGTATGATTGTCTCCCCTGCCCTAGTTGAGCCTCATACACATGTGGTTCACGGTGGCTCTAGAGAGCATGAAATGTCACTGAAACGCCAAGGTGTGGACTACTTAACCATACTTGAACAAGGTGGCGGTATTCTAAATACTGTTGAAAGAACGAGAGAGACAACAGCTGACGACTTGTTTAATAAGGCTGCTAAAAATATTACTCGCATGATTCAACATGGTGTTTTGGCCGTTGAAAGTAAGAGTGGATACGGACTAGATAAAGATACAGAGCTCAAACAACTCGAAGTATCGAAACGACTAGAAGCAGCATTTCCAATTGAAATGCGTCATACCTTCCTAGGCCCACATGCAATTCCTAAGGGACGAGACTCAGAAGAATTTCTGGATGAAATGATTGCCTTACTCGATGATGTAAAAGAACTAGCAGATTTTGCAGATATCTTTACAGAAACAGGGGTCTTCTCTGTTGAACAATCTAGAAAGTATATGGAAAAAGCGAAAGAAAAAGAATTTAGAGTCAAAATCCACGCAGATGAAATTGATCCACTTGGTGGTTTAGAACTCGCAATTGAACAGGATGCAATTAGTGCAGACCATCTAGTTGCGGCAAGTGAAGCGGGTAAAAAACAACTGGCTGACTCAAATACAGTTGCTGTCTTATTACCAGGGACGACATTTTACCTAGGTAAAAATGAATTCGCTGATGCACGTGGAATGATTGATCAAGGCGGTGCTGTTGCACTTGCTACAGATTACAACCCTGGTAGTTGTGTGACAGATAATCTTCAGATGATCATGGCAATAGCAGCCTTAAAATTGAAGATGACACCGAATGAAATTTGGAATGCAGTCACAGTTAATGCAGCACAAGCAATCGATGTGGACAGAGGCACAATCGATGAAGGTGATGATGCTAACCTAGTCATTTGGGATGCACCGAATCATGAATATATTCCATATCACTACGGCGTCAATCACGCTCATACTGTTATTGCTAACGGTCAAGTAGTATTTGAACGTCCAGGACTTAAACTAAAAACTTGCAATTTTTAGTTTGATAAGCTAAGATAACATCAAATTAATAATTACTACTTCCGAAAGAAGCAGTAGCAAGACCGTCAACTCAAGAGAGGTTATGGTTGGTGAAAATAACCGTCGGAATTGTGAATTTCTATCTTTCATTCAAGAAGTAGTCGGCTTATGCCGTTATCAGTTAGAGATGGTATCAGTGTACTGATGCTAATTAGGGTGGCAACGCGTAGACCACGTCCCTTACCGGGGACGTGGTCTTTTTGTTTGCTGACTTAGATAGCATTATAAATAAAAATTGGAGGTCATATTATGTTAGACATTAAACTGCTTAGAAAAGATACGGACAATGTGAAGAAAAAAGTTGAATTAAGAGGTTTAGATCCTGTAGTCATTGATGATATTTTAAGCCTTGATACAGAACGCCGTGAACTAATTCAAAAAACAGAAGAATTGAAAAGTCAGCGCAATAAAGTCTCTCAAGAAATCGCAATTAAAAAGAAAAATAAAGAAGATGCTGATGATGTCATTAAAGAAATGCGTGAAGTCGGAGAAGAAATCAAAGATATTGATGAGCGCTTAAATACGATTGAAAAAGAATTTCACGATAAAATGAGCCGTATTCCAAACCTAATTCATGATGATGTGCCTCAAGGTAAGGATGATAGTGAAAATGTAGAAATTAGACGTACTGGAGAGCCGAGAAACTTTGACTTTGAGCCAAAAGCACACTGGGATATCCTAGACGATCTAGAACTTGCAGACTTTGACCGTGCTGCTAAAGTATCAGGTGCGCGCTTTGTCTACCATACAGGTGACGGTGCGCGTCTAGAGCGCGCACTGATGAACTTCATGTTAGATGTTCATGCGAAAAATAACTACCGTGAAATGATGACGCCACAGATTGTTAGAGCTGAAGCAATGTATGCAACCGGTCAATTACCAAAATTCGGTGAAGACTTATTCAAAATTGAAGATGAAGAAATGTACACAATCCCAACATCGGAAGTAACACTTACAAACTTCCACAAAGATGAAACATTAAAGAATGAACAACTGCCAGTGAAATTCACTGCTCAAACAGCGTGCTTTAGAAGTGAAGCGGGCTCAGCAGGTAGAGATACACGAGGACTAATTCGCCTACACCAGTTCAACAAAGTTGAGATGGTACGCCTAGAACGTCCAGAAGATTCATGGCAAGCACTAGAAGAGATGACGGAACATGCAGAAAACATCTTAAACCTTTTAGAAATCCCTCACCGCACAGTGCTATTATGTACTGGTGATATTGGTTTTGGTTCTTCTAAGACATACGACGTTGAAGTTTGGTTACCAAGCTACAATGATTATAAGGAAATCAGTTCAATTTCAAATATGACAGATTTCCAAGCACGTCGCGGCAACATTAAATTCAAGCGTGATAAAGATTCTAAAGCTGAACTTTTACACACCTTAAATGGTAGTGGACTTGCTGTTGGAAGAACGATGGCTGCCCTACTTGAGAACTATCAAAATGAAGATGGTACTGTCACAATTCCGGACGTTTTACGACCATATATGGGTGGTCAGGAGAAGCTTGAAAGGTTATAATATAAATACTCGATGCTCCTATTCGCACTTAATAGGAGCATTTATTTTTAAAAGAGGAGTGTAACATTGAATAACAAAATATCTACGGGTACCTTAGCCCTTACACTGCTCGCTGTTACAGTTTATATAATGCTCACAGAAATCACCTTAGTATTTGGTGCTGTTGTGATGCCATTCGCGGTATACTTACTATTAAAAATTAAACAGCAATCGGCAACGAATTACTGGATTCTATTCTTCAGTTTCCTAGTTCCAGCCTTGCTCTTTTTATCACCGCTTGCAGCGGCATGTTTCATCATTCTATACATCATAAGTAGTCTGTTAGATTACACACTTAAGAAAAAATTGTCTCAAGAAATCACGATATTTTATACGACATTTGCACTTGGCCTTAGTGTGATGGCCATGGTTTTAATCATGCAAATGATGGGCTTCTTAAGACCTTTATCAGAAATATATTCAACATTTAGAGACTGGTATAAAGAACAATTAAATTCAGTTAGCGCACTGACACCAGAAGCACTAGATCCAGAGACAATCTTGCAGTCATTAGATTTATATTTTCAAAATCTACCAGCCTTCCTCATCATAGGGAGCTTTTTCTTGGCAGTTTACGTCATTCTTATCGTTAGGATATTGCCAAACGATACGATAAAAATGTGGCACTATAGAAGCTTTGATAAGTGGATGATGCCACGCATGTTACTTTATGTGTACATGATCATCTTCTTAATTACACTCTTTAGTGGTAACTGGGAAGAAAGTACAATATCACTATATAGTAATATCTCAATCATCGTTGAATCAGCAATTTTCATCCATGGACTTGCATTTGCTTATTATTTTATGATTAACAAGAAGGTAAATAAGGTATTATCTATTATCATTTTGATTCCGCTTGCCATCTTTAGACCACTTACAATCCTTATTGGTCTATTCGAAATGATATTTAGAATCAGGTTGATTATGGAATTGAGGAGGAAGTAGCAATGTTTCGAGTATTAGATAAAAAATTGATGCTCATACCTTTTATCGTATTGGCATTTCACATTGGAATACTTAGCATTGCTATGGTGCTGAACTATACGGTATTTGGAATTATCGCTATCTTGGTTAGTATTGTGATATTAATCTTGGTTTATATTTATTTACATCGTTGGCTCGTCTTAAGTGAGAATCGCTTATTAGAGCTTTCTAAAGATATAGCCGGTGCAAGAAAATATGTTATAGATGATCTACCACTTGGCGTTATCATGTTAAATGACGATGAGGAAATCGCATGGATGAACCACTATATGTGTGAGCAGATTCCTGAAGATTATCATCATGAACCAATCAACAGAGTCTTCCCGAATATTATGACAACCCTAAAAGCGAATAATATACAGTCTATTGACACATCATATGGAGATAGGAAGTATCAGGTTCACTATTATGATGAACATAATTCACTGTTACTCCTAGATATTACCGATGAGAAAAATATGGAAGTCGCCTTAGAAGATAAGGATCCTGTTATCGGAATTTTATTCCTCGATAATTATGATGACATGACTCAGAACATGACTGAGGCACTTAAGAGTGATTTAAACAATAGTCTGACTAACATCATTAATGACTGGGCGACAGAAAATCATGTCTATTTAAGACGTTTTTCTAATGACCGTTTTATTATGGTGATGTCAGCTAAAAGTCTATCTAAAATTGAAGAGACTAAATTTGTTTTACTTGACCAGGTACGAGAGAGCTCAGATGCACATGGTGCTCAAATTACGCTAAGTATCGGTATTGGTGAAGGTTCAAGAGACTATATTGAGGTCGGTGAGCTAGCGCAATCTTCTTTAGATTTAGCACTCGGTCGCGGTGGCGACCAAGTTGCAATCAAAACTATCAATGGTAGTGCAAGATTTTACGGTGGTAAGACAGATCCAATGGAAAAACGTACACGTGTTAAAGCACGCGTCATGGCTCATGCTTTAAGAGATATTCTCTTAGAGGGTGACAATGTCATCATTATGGGTCACAAGAGCCCTGATGTTGACTCAATTGGTTCTTCAATTGGGGTTGCAAAAATTGCTTCCTCCAATGGCATTAAAGCAAATATCATCTTAAATGACGAAGATATTGATGAAACTCTATCCCGCTTGATGAAAGAAGTCGAAGCTAAGGAAGACTTATATAATATCTTTATTAACAGCGAAGATGCATGGGATAAGATGTCTCCAAAAACAACGGTTGTTATTGTTGATACACACCGTCCGTCCATGGTGCTTGATGAAGATATTCTTAATAAAGCGACGAGAAAAGTGGTTATCGACCACCACAGACGTGCAGATGATATGATATCAAGTCCCCTACTCGTTTACATGGAGCCTTATGCTTCTAGTGCGAGTGAGCTTGTTGCAGAGTTATTAGAATATCAAAACAAACAGAAGAAACTCTCTCGTATTGAGGCAACGATTATGTTGACTGGTATTATTGTTGATACGAGAAACTATACACTACGTACGGGGTCACGTACCTTTGATGCGGCAAGTTACTTACGTAGTAACGGTGCGGATCCAGTACTTGCACAAACCTTCTTAAAAGATGATATTGATACGTTTATTGCCCGCAGTTACTTAATTAAGTCAGCCGAAATAAGTGACAAAGGTATCGCAATCGTTAAGGCAGATGATACGATGACATATCATCCAGTGACAGTAGCTCAGGCTGCAGACCAACTACTACAAATTGAGGGTGTTCAGGCATCATTTGTTATGGCGATTAGAGAAGATGAAACGATTGGTGTTTCAGCGCGTTCTCTCGGCCAGGTCAATGTCCAAATCATCATGGAAGAAATGAACGGCGGCGGACACTTAACGAATGCTGCAACGCGTATAGAAGGCAAAACAATGGATGAAGCGTATAATGAATTAAAAGAAGTCATTGATACTTTTATTAATAATAGGAGTGACAAAGAATGAAGGTAATATTTTTACAAGATGTTAAGAACAAAGGGAAAAAAGGCGAAGTAAAAGAAGTAGCAACAGGTTATGCACATAACTTCTTGTTTAAAAAAGGACTTGCAGAAGAAGCTAATCAAGCAAATTTAAAAAAATTAGAAGCGCATAACGAAGAGGTTCGTCAACAAGAAGCTGATGAACTTCAAGCAGCTAAAGATTTAAAAGTTGAACTTGAAGGTAAAGAAGTTGAAATCAAAACTAAAGCTGGAGAAGACGGTCGTCTATTTGGATCCGTTAGTTCTAAGCAAGTTATTGAAGCATACCAAAGTCAGCATGACGTAAAATTAGATAAGCGTAAGTTAGATATGCCAGAACCGTTTAAGAGTTTGGGCTACCATAAAGTGAATATCAAACTTCATAGTGAAGTGGAAGCAGAGTTAAAAGTACACGTTGTTGAACAGTAAATTTAAGTTAGGAGGAATCGATAATGGAAATGAATCGCCGTATGCCACACGATAATGATGCAGAACAATCGGTGCTCGGGGCAATCTTTATCGATTCCTCTATCTTTTTAAATGTGGCAGAAGTCATTGAACCTGAAGATTTCTTTAGACATGAGCATCAACATATTTTCCGTGCGATGATGCTATTATCTGAAGAAAATGCTGAGCTTGATGTTGTGACGATTTCAGATAAGTTAAGGTCGATGGATGAACTCAATAACACGGTTAACCCACGTTATTTAGCGGAACTCGCAAATGTCACACCGACGAGTCGTAATTGGCAGTTCTATGCAGATATTATTGCAAGACAGTCGCTTAGACGTAAATTGATTGCAGTCGCAGATGAAATTGCGAATGATGGTTTTCAAAATGAAGTCGACATAAATGACTTACTTTCAGAAGCTGAAGCACGTATTATGGGTGTTTCTGAAGGTCGTCGTAATGACGGTTTTAAGTCCATGAAAGACGTTGTGCATGAAGTTTATGAACAAATTGAAGCACTGGCTGGGAATGATAATGGTATTACGGGTATCCCGACAGGATTCCGTGATTTAGATTTCATGACGTCCGGTTTTGGTCGTAACGATTTGATTATCCTTGCAGCCCGCCCGTCCATGGGTAAAACAGCCTTCGCTTTAAACATTGCGAGCCATGTTGGGACTGCACCTGCAGGCTACACTGTTGCTGTATTTTCACTCGAGATGGGTGCGGATCAATTGGTAAGTAGGATGATATCGAGTCAGGGTATGATCGACGCGACGAAACTCCGTCAAGGCTCACTCGACCATCAGGACTGGGATAACTTCACAACGGCAATCGGTACACTGGCGAACTCTAAGATCTTCATCGATGATTCAGCGGGTATACGTGTCAATGAGATTAGAGCGAAGTGCTTAAGACTCAAACAAGAACATGGCCTCGATATGGTCATCATTGACTACCTCCAACTCATTCAAGGTTCGGGAAGTCGTCAAGGTGAAAACCGTCAGCAGGAAGTCTCAGAGATTTCACGTATGCTAAAAGGCTTAGCACGTGAAATGCAGTGCCCTGTCATTGCACTGAGTCAGCTCTCTCGTAGTGTTGAAGCAAGACAGGATAAAAGACCGATGATGAGTGACTTACGTGAGTCAGGCTCAATTGAGCAAGATGCAGATATCGTTGCCTTCTTATACCGTGATGATTATTATAATCGTGGTGATGGTGAGGATGACGAAGAAGGTGCTCAGAGTGTTCAAGATGAAATAGAAATTATATTAGCTAAGCACCGTAACGGCCCTACAGGGACAGTTAAACTGATATTCAACAAATCGTATAGCAGCTTTTTCGATCAAGATCGAAGAGATTATGACGATAATTATATACCGCCAGCTTAAAAGTCCGAATGTTTTTCATGAGACTTGTGAAAAACGTTCGGAATTTCTTGATTTTTAGTATGAAGATTGGTAGAATAATAAACGGTAAATAATCAATCATTTGGAGGCAATCATATGTCTGGAACAGTAGTTGTTGGAACACAATGGGGAGACGAAGGTAAAGGAAAGATTACAGACTTCCTATCTGAAGATGCACACGTTATTGCACGTTTCTCAGGCGGAAATAATGCAGGTCATACGATTCAATTTGGCGGAGAAACATATAAACTTCACTTGGTACCATCAGGAATTTTCTACGAAGACAAGCTTGCAGTCGTCGGTAACGGGGTTGTTATCGATCCAATCTCTTTAATCAAAGAGCTTGATGGATTAATCGAACGTGGTGTGAGTGTAGATAACTTACGAATTTCGAACCGTGCACAAGTCATCTTACCGTATCACCTACTCCAGGATGAGTTGGAAGAAGAAGCTCGTGGAGATAATAAAATTGGTACAACTAAACGAGGAATTGGCCCTTCTTATGTCGATAAAGTTCAGCGTATCGGTATTCGCATGGCAGATTTAATAGATGCTCAAGTTTTCGAGCGTCGTTTATCGGAAAACCTTAAGATCAAAAATCATACATTAAAAGCTTTATATGATCACGATGGCTTCACATACGAAGAAATTTACGAACCATATAAAGCAGCTGCAGAACGTTTAGCACCGTATGTATGTGATACTTCTAAGCTACTAGATGATGCTTTCCAAGGTAATGAAAATGTACTATTCGAAGGTGCACAAGGTATCATGTTAGATGTAGATCATGGTACTTATCCATTCGTTACATCAAGTAACCCAGTTGCAGGTAATGTGACAGTTGGTTGTGGTGTTGGTACAGCAAACGTGAAAAATGTTGTCGGTGTGTGTAAAGCCTATACATCACGTGTTGGAGATGGTCCATTCCCAACAGAACTATTTGATAAAGACGGCGATCACATCCGTGAAATCGGACGCGAGTACGGCACAACAACAGGCCGTCCACGTCGTATTGGTTGGTTCGATTCAGTTGTATTACGTCACTCACGCCGTGTGAGTGGTATTACGGACCTATCACTTAACTCGATCGACGTATTAAGTGGATTAGAAACGGTTAAAATCTGTACAGCCTATGAAATCGATGGTGTTGAAATTACAGAATACCCAGCAACATTAGAAGACTTAAAACGTGCAAAACCAATCTACAAAGAAATGCCAGGTTGGTCAGAAGACATTACGGGCGTGAAGTCATTAGACGAACTACCTGAGAATGCTTATAACTACTTACGTGAAATTGAGAAGCTAAGTGGTGTATCTATCTCTATCTTCTCAGTAGGTCCAGACCGTAACCAAACAAACTTACTAAAAGACTTCTGGGCATAAGTTATATATTATGAAGCACCTCGATTTTTAATCGAGGTGTTTTTTGATTAGTTGTTATGAAGGCGTGCTCTGGTGTTAGCTCGGCTTCGAAATCAAAACTACAAGACACAATTAAGAAATTAATCAATTCCACTAGTTAAAACTACAAAAAACTATTGTATTCAAATTTCGCTTCATGGTATAATATATTTTGTGTTATTTATCTATTAAGAATATGGCCCGTTGGTCAAGCGGTTAAGACACCGCCCTTTCACGGCGGTAACACGGGTTCGAGTCCCGTACGGGTCACTTTTAATTTTTATTAAAACTGCATAAGTAAGTTGGTCCCGTGGTGTAGCGGTTAACATGCCTGCCTGTCACGCAGGAGATCGCGGGTTCGATTCCCGTCGGGACCGTCTGTAAGAGTCTGTAGCAATTAAGCTATCAGACTTTTTTATTTGCTTGAAAAGTGATACATTTAAAGATGGATAAGTTTACGTATACTATTATGTACGCGAAACGGAGGGGCATTAAAATGGTTAAGAAAATTGTTGTTGTGGATGATGAAAAACCGATTGCAGATATATTGGAATTTAACTTAGAAAAAGAAGGTTACGAGGTCTACTCAGCCTATGACGGTAACGATGCTTTGGAATTAATTATGGAGACAGTCCCAGATTTAGTACTTTTAGATATTATGCTCCCAGGCATGGATGGTATGGAAATCTGCCGCGAGGTACGTAAAAAGCATGACATGCCGATTATTATGCTCACTGCCAAAGATTCTGAAATCGATAAGGTACTTGGTTTAGAACTCGGTGCAGATGATTATGTAACAAAACCCTTTTCTACTCGAGAGCTCATTGCAAGAGTGAAAGTTAATTTGAGAAGAAACAGTGTATCAACTGCTAAGGAAGAAGTGCCAGAAGACAAGAATATTTATATTCGAGATATTACAGTAATTCCCGATTCTTATGCGATTAAAAAGTTCGGTGAAGATATTGATCTAACACACCGTGAATTTGAGTTATTCTTGTATTTAGCTAAACATAAAGCACAAGTGATGACACGTGAACACTTACTTGAAACTGTATGGGGTTATGATTACTTCGGTGACGTTCGTACAGTCGATGTTACCGTACGTCGCTTACGCGAAAAAATAGAAGATGACCCGAGTCACCCAGAGTACATTATGACACGTCGTGGTGTTGGTTACTTTATAAAAGGTGATGACTAAATGAGGCAGTTTTTGAAAAACCTAAAATCCTTACAATTTAAACTTGTAATGATCTATATGCTCTTGATCATTATTGGTATGCAAATTATAGGATTGTATTTTACTAACAGCTTAGAGCGGGATTTGGTTGGGAACTTTAAAAACAGCATAGAATCTCAAGTATCGATTATCGATACTAGAATCAAGGAAATCTCGGAAGAGACTGGAGATGATCGGGCTGAAATGTTTAGCCAGATTCAAACGCTCTTAGCTGATTATGGGAACAGACCCGATATCGAAGAGATTCGTTATATCAATGCGGATAATGTGCTTGTAGGTACAAGCCGTATCTCTAATGAATCAATGGTTGGCTCAAGAATAAGTGATGACCTCTCTCAAGATGCCCTGAATTCAGGTATCGCTAACGATGAGATTTTCGTCAATGTAGACAAGGACGACCAACGCGTCTGGATTTTAAATCAACCGCTTATCATCGACGATCAAGTTGTCGGTGTTATTTATGTTGAATCAAATATGGAAAGTGTGTATCAGCAGTTAGAAGCAATCAATAATACCTTTATTATTGCGACATTCTTCTCTCTTGTCATTACAAGTATACTCGGTATTTTTGTGGCGAGAACCATCACTAAGCCAATTACAGATATGAGAAACCAAGCCCTCTTAATGTCCGAAGGGGATTATACATCACGTGTACAAATTTATAGTGATGATGAAATCGGACAATTAGCAGGTAGTTTTAACATCCTTTCTAAGCGTGTTCAAGAAGCCCAGGCGAATACAGAAAGTGAAAAGAAACGTCTCGATTCAGTAATTACACACATGTCTGATGGCATCATTGCGACCGACAGAAAAGGTCGTATTAGAATCGTTAACGATATGGCCATTGGTATGTTGAATCTAAATAAATCACCGTATGAGCTCCAAGGCGATGATATGCTCAATATTCTTAAACTGGGTGAAGACTTAAACTTAGAGAACATCATTCAGGAAGCAAACGAGAGTCATCTGATCTTCATTGATACAACGGATGGCGTTACAACGATTCGAGTGAACTTCTCTACAATCGTTACAGATACTGGATTTATTAATGGTTATATTGCTGTATTGCATGACGTTACAGAACAAGAAAGAATCGATGCAGAACGTCGTGAATTCGTTGCGAACGTATCGCACGAATTACGTACTCCACTGACATCTATGAGCAGTTACTTAGAAGCGTTACAAGAAGGTGCATGGCAGGATGAAAATATCGCACCGAAATTCTTGAGTGTAACGAGAGAAGAGACTGACCGAATGAGTCGCTTGGTTGAAGATCTCTTACAGCTTTCAAGAATGGATAATGATGCAGAAGAAATATCAACAGAAGTCGTCGACTTCAAGTTATTCATTAACCGTATTATCGACCGCTTTGAGATGACACATAAGGATGAAGTTGTTTTCAATCGTCACATCCCTGACGCACCGTTATTTACAGATATCGCTGTCGATAAGATGGGTCAGGTATTAGATAACGTCCTTTCCAATGCAATTAAGTATCAGCATGGAAGTCCGAAACGTGTCGATATTCATTTAAAACAGAATACCCTATATAATCGCATGACTGTACGTATTAAAGACTACGGTCTAGGTATCCCATCAAATAAAGTAGAACGTATCTTTGATAGGTTCTACCGTGTCGATAAAGCACGTGCGCGTAAAATGGGTGGTACGGGTCTTGGACTCGCAATCACTAAGGAAATTGTTGAAGCACACAACGGTAAAATTTGGGCGAACAGTGTAGAAAATGAAGGGACAACAATCTTTATCAACTTACCTTGTGAAGTGATAGAGGAGGATGAGTGGGATGTATAAAGGCATATTCAAATCAGTCCTCCTCATTGTACTTGTCTTAACTAGTGTCGTTTTGACCTACAGGGTATGGAGTTACGAACCAGAGTTTTCAGAAATAGATACAACACTTGAAGGCACTACAAATATTGGTCAAGGTGAACGTGTTACATTTGAACAAGTCATGAGTACTTATCAGATGGTCAAGGTTAGTGGTGATGAAGTTAAAGGAACCACAGAACCTGAGACTTTAATTGAGGTTAGAGAACATTTAGATGGCTCCAATGTGACGAGTATGAACATCTATAACTCTATTAATAACCTGAGCGTTCGTGGTGAAGAGACACAGGAAGAAGAGTTTTTAATCATTGATTATTTTTCAGATGTACCCTCTAAGTCGCTATTTCAGATGCTGGGTTTAAATCATGATGAGACGATAGCTGAATTCTCCTTTGATCGTATTGTTGTAGATATGAAAGAAGAAAATGTTGTTTTCAATTTACTAGACGAAAGTCGCTCTAGAGTTGCCGTTGTCGAAACGGATATTAGTGCAGACTTCTTACAAGGTCTCGTAGATGACCATGAAGAAAACTTTGAGGATTATACTGCAATCATTACCAATCAAAATACGTCAAACAACATGACAGCGATATATGGACCTTCTTCCCCTGGTAGCTTAAATGTAGAGAGATTTATGATTTCACAGATCAATGTGGACGTTATGAACAGGGTTATGTTTATGGATCAACCTGTAGAAAGTCCATCTTCAGGAGAGACTTCGATTTATGAAAGTGAGAATAGTATTGCAACGTTTAATCCAGAAACCTTTGAGTATAACTATACAAACTTAAACGAAGCGACAACTGCGAGTGATAACGAGCATAAAACAATTCAAGATATATATTATTTCTTAAACTCTCATAACGGCTTAGCTCAAAATAATCTCTTATTTGAATATAATCCAGAAGAAAATTCAGCAACCTATCGATTTACCCTACATGGACGAGTGATTTTTAGTAATTCACTCTCATCATCTACTACGGTTAAATACGGAAATAATTCAGTGTACGAATATTCCATACCATTGATTCGTACGGCTGCTAAAGTTTCAGATGGTGGAGAAGTTGAACTATACGATATAGAGAACGTCCGTTATCAAATTGCATTAGATGACAACTTAGATTTACAAAAGGTTTCCAAAATTGTCCTAGGTTATGATATGACTTATGCAAACGATGATACTGATTTTGAATTTATTGATTATACACCACAGTGGTATGTTAAATACGACGGTACATGGATGAAATTTAATGAAGGAGGCTTATCATAATGGATTGGAAATTAACAAAATCTATTTTCCTAGCCGCCTTTATCGTCATCAACCTCGTTTTAATCTATATGATATATAATGAATCAAATGAAGAAGTCAGCCGTCTATCAAAGCAGTCAGATGTTTTATCGAAAACGAATATAGATACATCCGTACTCGAAGATTATGAAAGTAGAGAGATGCAGATGATCGTTGGAGAACCTGCAGATATTAAGACTGAAGACGCTAATTCAGCAGATGATTCGACAAATAATCAAACCACTGTACCAGTAGATGAAGATGTGGCATTTACACGCGGTGGACTTGAGGAATTTAAAAACAATTCGGTTTACAAAGGCGAAGCGTATCATTATGATGAAGTAATGAGTGAATCTGACGCAGTCGTCTTCAACCAAATGTATGAGGATTATCCAATTTTCTCTAACGAACTTGCTAGGTTATACTTCAGTGAAGAACCAATGACGGTGTCACAAGGTTATATAGAAAGTATAAAACCAAGTGACTATTCTGTTAAGCAAACTGTTAGAAATCCCAATGTCATTATTGAAGAATTGTATATGAACGAAGATATTACTGGTAATGCAGTAATAGAAAGTGCAAAACTGGGTTACTACATCATACTAGAAGAAAATAATCAGGTGATGATGAGACCAAAATGGCAGTTCGAAATCACAGATGGTGATATTGAGCGCATATTATATGTAGATGCACTAAGTCAGACAGAAGATATTATTGAGAGAGAGTGAAGCACATGAAGATGAGCGTATTAGCAAGTGGCTCAACTGGAAACAGTACATTCATAGAATCAACTGAAGGCAGTGTACTCGTTGATGTTGGACTATCGTGTAAAAAAACGGATGAAACGCTCCATCAAATTGGCAAATCACTCCAAGATGTTGATGCTGTATTTATTACACATGAGCATGTAGATCATATTAAAGGTTTAAAAGTGATTGCTAAAAAGTACGATATTCCAATCTATGCCAATGAGAAAACATGGCAGGCCATAGAACGTAAGGATATTATTGTTAATCCCGAAAAGAAATTCTTGTTTAATCCAATGGAAGAAAAAGATATCTTAGGAATGAATATTCAATCGTTTAACGTGTCACATGATGCGATTGATCCACAGTTCTATACTTTCTCTAAAGAGAACAAGAAAATCTCATTGATTACAGATACAGGCTACGTATCAGACACAATGAAAGGTATTATCAAAGAAAGTGATATCTTTGTCTTTGAGTCCAACCATGATGTTGATATGCTTCGTATGGGGCGTTATCCATGGAATACTAAACAAAGAATCCTGTCAGACGTTGGTCACGTTTCAAACGAAGACGCTGCCCATGCTATGAAAGACGTTATTACTGACAGTACAAAACGCATTTATTTAGGACATTTGAGCTTGGATAATAACATTAAAGAACTCGCACGTATGAGTGTTGAACAGATTTTAAATCAGTATGACATCGATACTCATAACGGTGTAATGATATGCGATACAGATAAAGCTGTACCGACAGAACTGTATCAAGTATAGAAGATAGCCAGATTATAGGAGACTGTAATCTGGCTATTATTTTAGCGAATAAACAAGTTATCCACAGAGATAATAAAAACTGTGGGTAAATGCGTTTATAATGTGGAAAAAGATGTGGAATTCAAAAAAATGAATAAGAAAATAGGGTTTCGCCCCAAAAAAATGGCTAAAACAAAGGGTTTTTGGTAGAAAAGTTATGCACAGGTTGTGGATAAGTGCTTGATAACTCATAAAATTACAGTGTATATGCGTTATTTTCCACAGTTTTGTATAATAGAAAATAATGATGAAAGATAGGTGAAAACGTGAAGATTACGTTGATTACGGTTGGGAAATTAAAAGAAAAATATTGGGTTGAAGCGGTAAAAGAATACAAAAAACGTATAAGTAAATATGCAAAAATAGATGTGATTGAAGTCGCAGATGAAAAAGAACCGAATAATGCGAGTGAGAAAGATATAGAGCTGATTAAAGATAAAGAAGCAGAGAGAATTTTATCGAAAATAAAAGACAATCAACATGTCGTGACGATGGAGATTAGAGGGAAACAATTTACGAGTGAAGGATTCGCAGAAGAATATCAAAAATGGATGAATGTAGGAAAAAGTGACGTTGTATTTGTGATCGGTGGCAGTAATGGGATTGGTGAATCAGTGAAGAAAAGAAGTAACCAAGAAATCAGCTTCGGTTCCCTCACCTACCCTCACCAGATGATGAAGGTGATGTTGATGGAACAGATATTTAGAGTGAATAAGATATTGAGGAATGAAGCTTATCACCGTTGATGCGTGTTTATTAAAATAGTTACGTACATACAATTTAATCTAAATAATACTTTAGCAAAATAAACATTAAACTTGTTTACTAGATGCTGAATATATGTCTCTTATGTTCCATAGTTTCTTTTTCAACAATTTTAGTTCTTATACACAAACTTTTCATAAAAGAAAAAATAGAGAGTAAGATTAACTTACTCTCTAAATTTGTTTACTACTCTCTCTGATTACTAATTCTGTAGATATATACGTTTTTTTCGATACTTCTCTTCCTGATATTTGCTCTAATAGTAAATCAACCGATGTCTCCCCCATTACTTCTGTATAAACTTTAACAGTGGACAATGTTGGATATACATACTTTGTTACACTAATATCATTAAAACCAATAACACTTACTCGATCAGGTACATCAATTTTTTTCTCAAGTAATGATCTCAAAGCACCGATTGCTAATAGATCATTTCCTGCAAAAAAGGCAGTTGGTAAATTATCTCCCAGTTTTTCAATTGCTTCTTTCATCAGTTTATACCCATGCTCAACAGAATAGTCACCTATGAACATTCTATCTTCATGCATCAATTTTTTTTCAGCTAGATATTCTTTAAAAGCAATTTCTCTCCTATCTTTTAAACTCGCTGAATTATCTGTATATGATTCTCTTCCACCAATGTATCCAATATTGACATGTCCATTTTCAATAAAATGATTTAATACTTTTTTTGTAGCAGTTTTAAAGTCTATTACAACTGAATCATAAATTTCATCATTTGGACTTGAATCTACAAAAACAATATTAGAAGAAATGCTCGATAAAGTTTTGATTTGGTTATCACTGAATTTTCCAACCGCAATAATCCCCTGTAGTTCTTCAGATTTTAAGTTTTCTATTTTATTATAAAATTTTACTAGATGTACATTAAGTAGCTTACTTCTATTTTCTATTCCGTGCCTGATTGATCTATAATAAAGATCATTAAGCTCTTCCTTTTCTGTGTACCACATCAGGACACCTAACTTGATAGTATTATGATTGCGTAGATTTTTCTTCTTATATGATAATTCTTCTGCAGCATCAAGTATTGTTTGTCTAGTCTCCTCACCCACAGATAAAGTAAAATCGTAATTAAGCACACGTGAAACCGTTGCAATTGAAAAACCTGTTTTCTCCGATATGTCTTTTATAGTAGCCAAATTAGATTCCCCACTAACATATGTTTTTAATAAATTACTATATATAAATAATTATAATTTTATATGGTAATCACTTATCTTCTGAGAAATACCTTTCTTTTCAAGATATTCATCCTCTTTCATTTTAAGTGGTTGTCTCCCGTAGATACTTAAAAAATCTTCTTTTAATTCTACTATAGCAAAAAGCGGTTTTCTATACCTTATTATATAAGGGAGAACAGGATGATCTTTTAAATCTTCCTCGTCTATTTCATTTTGTAAAAGTTTATCTCTACCTTGCCAAAAATAAGAAGCACTATTGATTTCTACATAGACTATATTATCTTCAACTTCCATTTTATCAATATGCTTATGCCCGGATAAACATATTACTCTGCTACTCATTTTATTTATTATTTTTTTGAACTTATGAGCATTCGCAATACCTCTCTTTTCATCTTTGAGAGGATTGTGAGATAGTATAATTATTCTTTTATCGGTAACTAAAGCAACATTCTCAAGCCATCGTAACTGTTCATCACTTAATACTGCTTGTTTTTTTTCATTAAAATTATTACCACATTCATAATCTATTTCTTTCGAACTATCAGAAATATAATAATTTGTATCCAAAATTACTAGTCTTACCTCTTTTAAATCTTTATAGTAGAAATTATTGGGAATGTCATAGGATGCAATCGCATCACTTTTTGTATTAAAATCCATATCGTGATTTCCTAAAACATTAATAAGAGGTATTGGTAGCATTGAGAAACTTTCTAAAATTTCATTCGTTCTATCTTTATACTTCAGCGTATCTTCTTCATAAAAAATATTATAATTAACAGGCTGATTTTCGACTTTACAAAGTGAATTAGAAGTCTGTCCGAAATATCCCATATCTCCTAGATTTATTATAAAATCAGGTTGAGATATCACTGATTCACCAATAATATTAGCAACTCTCTCCTTGTAATTATCTATAATCTCTGAGTGAAGGTCTGAAAAAACTATAAATTTAGTCATATTTCCCCCTTACCATAATCAGTCTCAATTTCGAAAATTTTCCCTGTATGTGGATCATAATGAAGTGATTCTTTTAAATATGTTTCATCAATAGATGACTGAGAAATAATCGTCATTTTCCCATCTGATGAGTTGTCATCAACAAAAATATATTTAATTTTATGTCCATTCATGGAAATTGACACTCCACTGCCACTTTTATATGGTGACACTTTGTATACTGTGACTTTATCATTTGTTAAACTATAGCCACCATCATCATCAACTTTTATAAAAAGTTGTTTTTTTCCATACATATCCACAAACCCAAACCATTCATCGACATTATAAGTAGCAGATAATTTCGGCATACAATCGATTGATACTCTATTAGAAACATTTTTTCCTTCTTTGTCTAAATATATATGTGGAGCTTGAGAACCAGCACGATATGGCCATCTCAAAATTAAATGCCAATGTGGAGGGAAGTCTTTATGCATGAAATTATTTGTCTCGAAACCTAAAATAAGGAAGTGCCCTAATTTATTTTCTTCTACTGTCTTAGCTGCACCGGATAGTCTTAATATTTCCCTTGAAGCAGACATATAATGGAGTGCTGCCTTTACTTCAGTTTCAGGGTATTCAGTATACTCACCGATTAATCTATCGGGTTGATTATGTTCTATCCTCATAATTTGGCCTCCTTCACGTAAAAGTGAATGTATTTCCAGTGTATGTGTCCTTTCTGATAATTCACTAATAGTTAGTGAAAATTTAACTTTCTTTCCAAACTCGATAAAGTCTAGATATTGATTATCTATGATTATCTTGTCTATCAAATTTTCTTCGCTCAAACTAACGACTATATCTAAAAGATTAGCGTCATCTAATGGTGGATGGCTAATGAAGAACACATACTCTGATTCAAGCTCGTAAAAGTAAGGTTTATTGTCAATAACTTCACAAGGAAAATCCGCTAATACTTTTATACTTGGCATACCTGTAATTTTCTTTTGGTTTTTAATTATTTTTATACAGGTCTTTATTTGTCGGTCAAAACTCAAAATACTCACCTTCTCACTAAGTTTTATTTTGCTTTGAAGTGTGCAACAAAGCCGCCACCTTCATTAAGAGAAATACTTATTTCACTGGAATTATTACGTTTTTCTTCATTAATTTCATATTTATTATTTTCATTTTTAATGTCTGAATACTCTAATGAGGAATATTCGATATCTTCATCGAGAAAATCTAATCTAAGATTTAACGATTCTTTATTGTCGGAAGAGTTTTGAACTGCAAGGAACCAGTCATCACCTTTTCTTTTAGCGAACACAGATAATTTTCCTATTCCACTTTCCGGTAGTACAATAGTCTCATCCCAAATTGCCGGTACATTTTTCACAAACTCAGCTCCGTCATTCTTCATTATAGTATTTGGACTATCCATGAAGGTAAGTAAATTAGATTGAATAATAACCGTGTTAGCTAACATATGTGTCCATGTTCCATCACCTAATCTGACTGGATCGGTAAAGTTTATAGGTGTAAAATCTGCACCACCTGAGATTAAACGTGTGTATGGTATGATATTAGTATTATTCGTACTTAAATTATATTGCATTCCACGAACTGCTTCTTGTGACAAAAGATTTGGATATGTTCTTGATAATCCTGTAGGTTTATTGGAATTATGGAAAATTGCTAAAAGTTCTAAATCCATACTTGTTTGGAGTAATTCATGATATATGTTAACTGCTTCTGCATGTTCTTGCTCTATATGACCAAATTTAACCCCTGAAATCCCAGTCTCTTTTACTTTTTTTAAGAATTTATCCCTTGTATCTTTTTCATATAAATTGTATTCCAAACCTGGAACATCCTTACCGATAAATATACCGATATCATAATGATTAGCCATATTTACAATCTGTTCTACTTTTAGTAAGGAATCATCTAGAGTCTCTCCCCAGTTAATCCAATCGTTACCTATAACCATGTATTTAATTCCAAGTTCACTAGCATTTTCAAGTACTTCTTTTCCGTCTTCTTCATTTAAATTTCCACTATCATCAACTGCATGAAACCATGTCGCTTTTCCTGGTTCAATCCAATCGTACTTACTTAATTTTCTATTTGGAGGATCAGATACATTTTCTGCAATGTTATTGTTAACCAAACCATTAAGATCATCTGAAATTACTGCTATTCGCCATGGTGATTCTTTTGAATTGGTATCAAACCCATTTCTTTCATTCCAAAAATGAGCCTTTAATGATTTCTCATCTGTTACTCTATAAGCAATTCCTGCATAATCTTTTAAGTTCGCTTCTGATAAAGATACATAACCTTGATTATCTGGTAATTCAAAAGTCGATAAAGCTGTCATAATCTCATTACCATTTAGATCCTTCACTTTTTTACTATTATAGATGTCTTGCATTGTATTATTGTTCATTTGATACCAAGCTAAAGTCTCAGGGTCAAATTTAAATGTTGAATTTTCTTCATTAATCGATTTATTCTGAGTATTAGGATATTCATATTTAAAGGCTATACCGTTATCCCATATTTTCCAGTGTAGAAAATATTCATAGTTATTTTTCTTAAGCTTCAACTTCAAATGATTATGATGATTATGTTCGACATTTGTGTTTCCATGGTTCAAATATTCCTCATTTACTTCTTCAATATCGTATTCAATTAAACTAGCACCATGACCGATATCTCCAATTCCCTCGATATCCACGCCTAGGTCGGAAGGTAGTATTACTTCTTTGTCATTCATTGAAATTGAATACTGTAATTGGTCATCTTTGTTTTTAAAAATATTAACTTGAATTTTTTCTTCTGGACTAGTTAAGCTCATATCTATTCGATTCTTATTAAACAACCAAATCGCTAAGATTAATGTAAACACAGTTATCAATATTAAAGTGACAAAAATGTATTTTTTATTTTTCATCTCCGAAATCAAAACTCTCCAATCTTTCACCATTTTCATAATCAAAAAAGTGTAAGTTATCAGCTTGCAATCCTAGAGAAATTTTTTCATCGATATTAATTTTTACATTTTCTGATACTTTAACAATTAATTCTACACCACAGTTACAGTATAAGATTTGATCTGAGCCATGAAATTCATTTAATCTTATATTAGAGTCTATAACTGTTTCATATTCATCTTCATTATTAGTTATAATATTTAATTTTTCTGGTCGGACACCGATTTTTACATGTTCAATTCTACTATTACTGAATATTTCTCGTTGTTTGTCATTCAGTACTATTTCAAATTCTGTATCCTCTATAAATAATTTACCGCTGATATACTCTGCATCAACAATATTCATTGGAGGCGAACCGATGAAATCTGCTACAAATGTGTTAGCGGGTTTGTGATACACTTCCCTAGGCGATCCAATCTGTTGAATCTCACCTTTGTTCATTATTACAATTCTGTCTGCCATAGTCATTGCCTCTACTTGGTCATGAGTAACATAAATTGTTGTGGTCTTTAGTCTTTTATGTAATTCTATGATTTCTGCTCGCATGACTACTCTTAACTTGGCATCAAGATTAGATAGTGGCTCATCCATAAGAAATATATCTGAATCCCTGACAATGGCTCTACCTAAGGCTACTCTTTGTCTTTGTCCACCGGAAAGTTCACCCGGTTTTTTATCTAAATAATTAGATAATCCTAATATAGACGCTGCTTCTGTGACTTTACTCTCTCTATCTTTCTTAGGTATTTTTCTTACCTTTAACCCATAACTAATGTTTTCTTCAACAGTCAGGTGAGGATAAAGTGCATAGTTTTGAAATACCATTGCAATGTTTCTGTCTTTAGGTTCAAGTTTATTGACTTTTTTATCGTTAAAAAGTAAATCTCCACTGCTTATTTCCTCTAATCCAGCAATCATTCTCAATGTTGTAGATTTACCACACCCAGAGGGGCCAACTAAAGCGATAAATTCTTCACTGTTTATATCTAAATTAAATTTCTGTACAGCATAAGCATCTCCATATGTTTTAAAAATATTTTCTAATTTAATATTTGTCATTCTTATTTCTCCTTAGTAAATACAAGTAATTATCCTTTAACGCCATTTTGTTCTACACCTTGCAATAGCCTATTGGCTAAGAAGAAGTACAGAATAATAGTTGGTGAAGCTGCTAGTACAACAGCCGCAAACATTCCACTGTAATTTCCAGTAGTTATCATTGAAGTAATAGTCGTTTCTAACCAGACCCCGACCGGTCGCATACCTGGAGTATTTGCAAAAATTAATGGTAAAAAATACGCATTCCATTTTCCTATTAAATTAAAAATTGTAATTGTAATTATTGCTGGCTTAGCCATGGGAAACATGATTTCCCAAAAAGTTCTTAGCGGACCTGCACCATCTATAGCTGCTGATTCTTCATAACTATATGATAAATTTTTATAATATGCGGTTAAGAAATATACATCAAATGGTATTGAGTTTGCTGTAAACAATAGAATGATAACCAGTCTAGAGTCATGAACACCTAGAGAACTAAAATGGAAAAATAATGGCATCGTAATCATTATTCCAGGTACTGAAAGTGCTATGACCATTAATTGTTGAGTCAACTTATTACCTTTAAATTCAAATCTTGCTAAAACGTAAGCTGCTGGTGCGCAGATAATAATAAGTAATAATGAACTAGGTACTGTATAAATTAAAGTGTTAAAGATTGTTAAAAGTCCATTACTGTTAAAGAGTATTTGACGATAACTATCTAAATTAAGTCCATCTTGAAATAGGTTACCTGTGAAAATACCACGAGTTGAAGAAAAGGAAGCGAATAGTATCCAACCCAACATGTATGCCATAAATACTGTAAAAGCAATCAGTATAATATAAGCAGGAGTCAATTTGAGTTGGTTTTTATTAAACGACATTCTTGATAATCTTGCTTTTATATTTTTCATAAAATCCCTCAGCATTTAATATTCGTAATCTGACTTTTTAATAATATAATTCGATAGAATAAAGAAGAATATTCCAACTAGTGACATCATTACACCTGAAGCCGCACCCATACCAACATTAGTTTCAGGATTTATTTCTGTACCGAATATTTGATTGTAAGTAAAAAGCATCGGCGTAATTGTAGAAATATGACTAAATACACGTGCGAAAGCAAAGAACCCAATTGTTGATGTCGTAAATAATACTGCAGTAGTTCGAATAACATCCTTTATTAAAGGTAACGTAATTTTAAAGAACTGATAGATACTATTTTGACCTTCAATTCTTGCTACATTATAAAAGTCTTCAGGAATTCGAGTCATTGCGGATAAGTACATTAATGTGTACTGACCTATAGCCCCAAATACAGCAGCAATGATCATAGAAATTAACAACATATCAGGTGAGGTCCATTCAATATTAGAAAGACTCTCTAATCCTATTACCGAGAAGAATGAGTTTATTAAACCAAATTGACTATTAAATACATAAAGTAACCAAGCGTATCCAATAGCAATTACGGATATAACTTCTGGTAAATATATAATAGAAGTGAAGAATTTACGTCCAAAAATTTTAGTGCTTAAAATTGCTGCAAAAACAAGCGCAATACCTAGTGTAAAGAAACCAGTTATAGCCCAAATCTTTATTATATTTACCATTGATATTCTAAATGTTGGATTACTAAATAAATCTATGTAGTTTTGCATACCAACAAAGCTCCATTCATTTGTTGGAGAAGTTATTGTATTTACATTGAAAAAGCTCATTATTACAGTTCTCACTACTGGATAAAGTATAAACAAACCAAACAATATTAATGCTGGGGCTAAAAACATGAATATCGTTTTCTTCTTCATTACCATAATTTAACACCTTCAATTTTAATCAAGGGATTGCCTGATCTAGGCAACCCCTTGTGTGATTTTCAAAAAGTATATTAACTAATTTGAATCCTGGATTTCTGCAATAAATTCTTCAGCAGTTGATTCTCCTGAAATTAAGTTGATGAAAGCTGAGCGAATTATTTGTGAATTATCTGAGTTAGTTGCGATTGCTGTTTGAGAAACATAGTTACCTTCTGTATTTTCAAAAATCTCAGCCATATCTGTTAAAGCTTCTGGGTTTTCGTTATTTGTATCAATTGGTAATGCTTTAGCTTGATCTACCATTTGTTGGTCCCATTCACCTGTGTTGACAAAAACAGCAAAATTGAAGGCTGCTTCAGCTTCTTCATTTGTATTATCTTGATTTACACCTATACCATATGAACTATACGCAGTATGTGTATTATCATTAACTCCGCCTTCAACTGTAGGGAATTGGAATTGCCCCCACTCGAAGTCTTCGCTCACTGTATCTTGTACCTCCCCAGGCATCCATGTTCCATTAAGATACATAGCTATATTTTCATCAATAACAAATTCTTGTTGAGCTTGTGGGAATTGTACTGTTGAAACATTATCCGCATAGAAACCTTTATCTGCTAATTCTTCAATAGCTTTGGCTGCTTCTAAAACCGCTGGATCGCTCCACATTTCATAAGTTTCGTCCTCAACTAAATCGAATACCCAATCTTCTCCCTTGAGACTTGATAGGTAATACCCGAAAATCCCTGTAGAGTAATTAGGGTCTGTTGTTAAAGGCGTATATCCTGCTTCAATAATTTTTTCGCCGGCTGCAACAAACTCTTCCCATGTTTGTGGAACTTCATTAACACCAGCCTCATCAAAAATTGACTTGTTATACATGAATACAAAAGCTTGTGGATTCATAGGTACATAGAATAATTCGTCTTCTCCTAAATCTCTAGCGAGATCGATCATTGGCTGTGAAATGTAATCCTTTAGAGGTGTATCTTCTGTAGTTGGATATGACTCTTCAAAAAATTCATTTAAGTTCATGTTCGAGTTTGAAAAGCGATTGATAATATTAACTGCATTGGCATCATACATATGTATGTCTCTTCCACTTTGAATGGCTGTTGGTAATAATTCAGAGTTGTCTCTACCATTGAAAGTAAATTCTATTGAAACACCTGGGTTTTCTTCCATAAACGCATCTGCTGCATCAAGCAATACTCTAGCTTGTGGCTCACTTTCATTATAGCTAGACCAATATTGTAGGTCCGCTGATAAATCACTTTCTGAGCCTGCCCCGTCACCACTTGCCGTTTCTTCATCAGTTGATGAATCATTACTACAGGCTACGAGAACAAAAATCATTAACATCAATGAACTAAATAATAATAAATTACTGCTTTTTTTATTCATTTTATTCCTCCTGAAATTTTTATCACTCTTATGTGACAGTGTCATTATAAAATCCTTTTATTAAGCAATAGTTAACTTCAAGTAAAAATAAGTAAAAAAATTAGTAAAATAAAATTTTTAAATAGTAATTTAGCTCAATTTAAACGGTTAATAGATAAATTTAAATAGAAAAATAACAATATAATGTAAAAAAACTATATATTTATGATTTTTATAGTAAAAACTTTACTAAAATATTTATTTGTATTATCTTATTATAGAATAATTATAAAAATAAAAAGGAGAGGAAAAATGTCAATTACACTTTTGGGTATACTAGCGGGCGTTTTAACTAGCTCTGCATTTATCCCACAAGCATTTAAAGTTATTAAAACCCAAAGAACACAGGATATCTCTATACCTATGTATAGTCTTTCAACGACTGGTGTGCTTGTATGGGTTATTTACGGAATATTAATAGGTGATTTAGCGATATTCTTGACAAATGTTGTTACTTTTATTCCCGCAGTTATCATTTTAATTGTATCTATAAGAAATTACCGTGTAGAAAAAAGTGAGAAGAAGATAGTTGTAGAAAATTTATAGTTATATAAACTGTTTGATATTCTTTTTGTATTGCATCTTATTGGTTAAAAAAGCTCATCCAAAAAAGTCGTCAAAAAATAACTAAACGATTATGCCTTAAATAAAGAAAACAGCTACAATAAAAAGAGATAATATCATACTTGGCTGGGAAGATCTTAATATACCATAACCTGAGTATGTGTAATAATAAGAGACGATCTGAGATTGCGATAAGCAACACGAAAAAATGTGATGCACTACCAAAAAGTGAACTTTTAGATTTAGTCTGATTTTAAGGTGTGTTTCCTGAAATGCTCAAAGGGGGACATGCCTATTAATTTTGTCTCGTTTCTAGACTTATTTAATAATTAATGTACTCACTGAATACATAAACTACTGCTAGTGATTGTATCTTCCATAATAAGTTGAGGAAGGGATGAAGTGAGAAATTAATAATATTTACAAAAAGGCCGCATAGAAAAACGATACGCCGAAGCTTATCACCGTTGATGCGTGTTAATTATAATTTATGGTTAATGAATATAGACCTAATATCTGATTGATATTAGGTCTTTTTTTATATTTACAATTTATTAGCCATTAATTCTGCTTGTTCGACTACATTATCCACTGTAATTTTTTAAAGTTTAGGTGAGTATTCATTACTTGAACAATCATAATAAATAAAAAGATTTGTATAAGTACTAAGTTTAGTCAGTTGGTATATCTTTGCCTGTATTACCTGAACTAATCGAAATACGATTCCAGGTATTCACTTGATTTATGAGCAAAACAAAATCAATATATTCTTTTTCTGACAAGTACTTTCTTACATCTAGGTACTCTGTATCAGAAATTCTATTTTCTGAAATTATAGTTACTTTTTTTGCAAAGTTTAAAAGTGTTTTTTCTTTCTCACTAAATAATTTATTATCCGTATTTAGTTTCAAAATACAGTCAATACGATTCTGATCAATTTTCTTCTTAGTAGCTTCTTTATAATGCATCTCAATACAATATGAGCAACCATTTAAAAGAGAAATATACAGTTTTACTAATGGTATAAATTTTCTATCTAACTTAATTTTATTTACATATCTTTCCTGTTGGATGACATTCTCCATACCGTCAGGGGCTACCTTAAAGTAATTAATTCTATTCTTTAAGTTCATTAAACTACCGACTTTTATAGTACCTTTGGATAAAATCTTCCCCATTCTCCCACTCCTAACTGCAACACTTGTTGAACTTTTGACTATAGAGTATATTTAAATTAATTGTATTTCAATACTTTGCCTTGAAGTTCAACATAATTTGATTTTTGTTGCTAGGAGATGAATAAAATAAAGTATTCTAACAATCCATCAGTTAAAAACTCTCAGCTATGGCTTTATGAAAGTTTAATTGAACTTATGAAAGATCAATCTTTTGAGAAAATAACAATTTCTGAAATAACAAAAAACGCAGATCTAGATAGAACAACATTCTACAGAAATTATAATTCAAAACTAGATATTCTCAATTACGGAATAAATTTAATAAAAACAAAGTATGTAAATAGATTGAAGTATGCAAATAAGTTAAATATGAAATATTTATCTAGGGAATTCTTTTCAATTTGTTTAGAAGAAATTGAGTTTCTGAAATTAATTAACCTACATAACTTAACCCCATTCTTATTACTTCAATTCAATCAGTTATTACCTGATATACATTTAGAAGTTAAAGAAAAGTTTAATTTTCGAATAGAAGATACTCATATGGTATATGCTTTATATTACAATACAGGAGGATTTTTAAATATTTTAATGAAGTGGATTGAAGATGGTTGTGATGCATCTATTGACGAACTAGTCGCAAGCTTCTTAGAAATTTGTAGATTTAATATATCAGATTGAGTGATATCATAAGTAAAACCATATCAGGGACTGGTACTCCTGAGAAATTGTTATTCATCAGTCTCAATTTGAATGATTTTAGTGAGTTCTTACTTGCTTAAACTTTTCAGTCATTTAATGTTTCCTGTGGCAGTATGGATGATTCAGGTTAAGATATGATATTATTAAAAAGATGCTTTAGCAGCATAATTCATTACACCCATGACAATTCAAAATTAAGGAAGAGAGTGGTTATTTGTTTGATGAAAATGAGAGAATCATCTTATCAGTCATTGTTTTTGTGTACTTCATATTATTGATTTTGCTGGCTCTGTATATCAACCGAAAGACGAAAACATATGAGGATTATAATGTTGCCGGCAGAACTGTTTCATTCTTCCCTTTAATCCTGACATTTATCGGCACCGGCGTCGGGGGATCGACCTTGCTCGGCTACATGGAGAATGGTTACAGCCTCGGGATGGGCCAGCAGTGGATACATATTACTATGTTTATGTGCGTCATCATTTTTGCATTGTTTGTCCTCAATCGTGTCCGAAGTCTTGGAGAGACTTATAAGATGGTCACAATCGGTGACTATACCGCACTGCGTTATGGTGAGAAGACGCGCATACCGACAGTCATCAGTATACTATTTTCATATTGTGCGATGACCGGTATGCAGTTTGTCGCCATCGCGACGATATTGAACGTGACTCTCGACCTGGATGTTACGCTTGGAATTATCATCGGCTGGGTACTGCTCACGCTTAAAACTTATTTCGGCGGACTGAAGACCGTCATATGGCAGGATACTTTCCATGGAATTATTCTTGTGCTCGGTGTTGTCCTGCTGTTTGCATCAGTATTGATAGCTGCAGGAGGCTGGGGTTCGATTGCGGACCGGGCCGCATCTGCCGGTGAAGGCGATATGCTCAGCGTGATGAATATTACACCGGGTGAGATAATGATTTATCTTCTCACGCTTGCAGTCTTCCAATTTGTCAGGCAGGATCTCTGGCAGCGGGTCTGGGCAGCCGACAGTATAAAAATAGCAGGCAGCGGATATATTATTTCCATGATCGTCGCGGTAACGATCGGTGCGGTTGCTGTCGCCATCGGCGTACTCAGCCGCTACGGCCTCGAGCTTGGAAATATTGATCCAGTTCTCGTCTATTACGGAGTCGTAGGTGAAGTATTCCCTTTTCCGCTGGTCGTCTTTATGATTGTCCTGCTGCTCGCAGCCGTCATATCCAGTGCGGACTCTTTCCTTCTGGCAGGGTCGTCTTCGCTCGTCAATGATATCATCAGACCGAACTTTTCACACCACGGTGATAAAATGATGCTGTTATGGAGCAGGTTGTCGGTATTGATTATATCCGTCATTGCGCTTGTGCTGGCACTTACCATTCCTGGAATTGTCAATCTGATGGTGACCGGCACGGCGATGACAGTCTCAGGTTTGTTTGCACCGGTAATCTTAGGCATGTTCTGGAAAAAGGTGACGACGGCTGCTGGTCTTGCTTCCATGTGGAGCGGACTGATTATCGCCGTCCTCTGGCAGATTGCAGGACATCCTTTCGGTTTGCATCCCATCTTCATCGGGCTGCCGGTGTCTGTGATTATACTGCTTGCAGTGACATTCATCACAAATGGTAAAGAAACAGCCAAAGCATAAAAATTAAATGCAATCAAAATAGCAATATCATTAATTGATAGACAAAGGGTTCAGTGTTTGAGATCATCATCTCGAACACTGAACCCTGTTTTTAATCACCTGTGTCTGTTCCTTGCTGTAATTTTTAGATGGTTATTTACTCTCCTTACGTTTACTTCGCCAGTAACCGTAAGAAATCCAAATGGCTGCGAGCGTCGTCATCCAGGCTGTAACCAGGATGATGTCGTTAAAGATAGACTGATGGGCTGCTTTTTTAGCGAAAAACATTCTGGGTCGGTTCATAGTGACCAATCGTTTCACGTGTTCGTCCATATTCATGACGACCAGATGAAATTTTATGCTGTTTTGTGGTTATCTCACAAAGATAATCAATATAATGGTAAAATTTTCGAAGTGGCAGCAGGAAGAGTCGCTGAGAACTTCTTTGGTTCTAACTAAGGCTACTGGGATAAAGATCTTACAGTAGAAAAATTATTTGAAAATGAAGAAGCTATTCTAAATCAAGATGGATATAAGAGTTTAGAAAATACTGTTGATTTATCGAAATGAATGACTGAATATAACACGGGCTGGTAGTATATATACGAAGATACCAAGGTTTGAAAATTACATTTAAAGTCGTTAGACTACATTAATTTAGAAGGATTATTCTGAAAACCCAAAGTGACATTCAATCAAATTGTTAAACGTCCGCATCGAAAAATGATAAGCCGAAGTGTATCATAAGTAATCCAGGAACTAGATTTGATTAGGACAAGAAAACTTGTTATATACTCACCGCCCTAAATTGTTAGAATGGTGAGTTAAGTATCAAGACACAATGAAATTTCTCAAATTATAAGTCTTTAAATTTTATCTTATCACTTTCTCTATTTTTATTTATCAAATCCTCTATATATAATCCCATAAGTACTACAACTTGAAATAGGATTAAACTAGCACCAAAAGTGAGTGACACTAAATGGTATAGATAGGGCTGTAGAAGCTATCAAAATAAGGCTTGGTAAATCCATTTATTCATCTGTTTGTTTTTAACAAAATAAACTTCTAAATGGCCGAAAGATATACCTATTAATAAATATACTATTATATAATTATTCACTTTCTGAACCCTGATTTCTTTTTTGACATTGGAATGAATAATTAAATTTTCTCTGTCTGCAGAAAAATGATTTATATAAGCGAAAACCTGAGTCTCAGCTGTTAATGTTTTTTTGTGAGTTTTGACTTCATCCTCGCTTACCGGGATATTAATAAGCAATTCAGCCCTTATAACCTTCGTACTTGGGGATCGGGGACATAAGTTCTCAAAAGTTATTATTTTTTCTGGAGATATTTATGTCCCAGCCTCAATATGAAAACACAACGTAAAATTGAGATGTACCTATGAATCATTCAGCTTAATACTTATCGAGTTCCAGCATTTCTCTAAACGTTTCACCGTTATAATCTCTTCTAAAAATGCCGCGTTTTTGCATTTCCGGAATGACTAAGTCGACAAAGTCTTCAAGACTTCCTGGGAGTGTTGGAGGCATCAAGTTAAATCCATCTGCGGCACCTTCATTCATCCATCTTTCTAATTCATCGACAATTTCTTCAGGCGTGCCAATGAGTGTTAAATGTCCACCTCCAGCGTTGAGATAACCGAGTAGTTCTCTGACTGTGGGATTTCTGTCTTCTATAATTTCTAAAACAGTTTGATAACGTCCAACAGGTCCTTTGAATTCTTCGACTGGCGGCAATTTTGGTACTTTTTCGTCGAGTTTCCATGATTTTGTATCTTGCTGAATAAAGAATTCGAGCTGATTAAGTGCAGTATCAATTGGAAGTAGGTTGTCTAATTTTGCTTTCTTTTCTTGCGCTTCTTCTCTTGTTTTACCCACGTAAGTCACTAGTCCCGGAAATACTTTGATATAGTTGTCTGGACGACGGCTTTCTTTTATGGCTTGATTTAATTTTTCACGATAAATATTTGCTTGTCTTAAATTCCAAGAAACTGAATAGACAGCATCAGCATATTTCGCAGCCAGTGCAACACCTTCTTTTGAAGCCCCGGCTTGCATAGCCACTGGTTTACCCTCTTTTCTTAAAGGTAAAGTTAGCGGACCTTTAACTTGGAAGTTTTCACCATTGTGATTGAATGGCTGAATATTCTTATTTTTAGTAATTGTGTTATTTTCTTTATCTGGCTTGTAGCTTTCAATTGACCACGATTCAAATAATTTATTCATGACTTCAGCAAATTCATCCGCTTTCTTATAACGAACGGCTCTCTCAGGCAATTCAGGTATACTGTGGTTTTGTGCTTCGCGGTCGGTCATTGATGTCACCAGATTCCATCCCATGCGTCCTTTTGTTATGTGTTGCAGTGTGAGTAACTGTCTTGCTGTGGTAAATGGGTTATTAAATGTACCTGAAATAGTTGAAACAAGTCCAACGTTATCTGTGACTTTACTCATAGCAGTTAATGCAATCATTGGGTCAAAATAACTCGCTGGTAATTCTGTTGGACTATCTGCGGGGAAGGCTTGTGAATCTGCGAAAAATACGGCATCAAATTTTCCGCGTTCTGCAATTTTTGCCAGATTTTCATAATATTCAATTGTCGTGAATTCATTGACACTCGAATCGTCTTCTAACCATGCTGCCTGATGGTGACCCACACCATACAATAAAATTCCTATATTTAACTGTTTAGAATTATTCATAATATATACCGCCTAGTTCATAGTAAGTCCGCCGTCTACCGTGATGTTTTGCCCTGTAACCCCATCTGCTGCCTCAGAACAAAGATAAACAACCATATTAGCAACGTCTTGTGGGGTTGTTACTTTTCTCAATGGTGTGGACTGTGCGATTAAATCAAATACTTCTGGTGTTGTGACTGCACTTGCGTCTGTTGTTTTCAGTAAACCGCCAGAAACAACATTTGCTCGGATACCATATTGTCCAAGTTCTGCTGCAACGTTTCTGGTGAACCCAATTAAAGCAGCTTTTGCAGTGGTGTACTCGTGATATGGTACTACAGGATTTTGATATAGATTAGTTCCAATACTAATAATTGCACCGTCTTTACGTTCTAAAAACTGTGGTATTACACTTTGTGATACGTTGAATGCAGCTTTTAGTGTCCCGTCTAACTGTTGCTCGTAATCTTTATAAGTCAAATCTTTGAATGATTTTTGAGCGGTTGGATCAAATTTAAAGTTAACGAGTGCATTGTTTACAACAACATCAATCTGTCCGAAATGTTCAGTTCCTTTTTTAACTAACTGCTCAACTGCTTCACGGTCTGTAATGTCCGCTTGAATCGCAATGGCTTGTGCTCCAATTTCGTTTTTTAACTTCTCTGATTCTTCTTTACTGTTGTTGTAGTTAATTATGACATTAAAACCTTTTTCACTTAGTGCTTTTACGATATAGCTACCAAGTCCTCTTCCACTTCCCGTTACTAAAACTGTCCTTGTCAAATAAATCACTCCTATAATTTTTTAGAATAAAAAAATACGCAGCCTTCATAGGAAAGTTACGTACCGAGAGTAAATTATATGCCCGCAAAGACATAGATATACAACTGTATCGATGTAACACTTTCCTACGCCAGTTTTAACTGGATCAGGTTCAAAGGGTCTGAGGTTACCCTCATCTCAGTTTATAAAAACGCCCCTAGTGCGAATCTATTCTATTTAACATCATTGTATTACTTTACGAAGATACGTCAAGTAAATCACAAATTATGTGAATTGGAACAAACACAATTCAAATTCAATTCTGTAACTGTACTGCTATCTAGTTCTTATATGATTGAGTAAATGTTAAAAGATAGTTATCAGTATAATTAAAATATAATTTTATTTGCAATATTTAACTTTTTAGAGTAACTTGAAGTTATTGATTGGAAAATTAAATAGTTAAGACCACTGGAAGTGTCTTTGAAAAAGGCTGAGATTAAAGTGTAGACTTTGGGATTCCGGGAACCTGATACAGTTCATACTGGCGTAGGAAAGTGGCGAAAGTAATATGTGTTGATGCATACTTGCGCTGTTTTTCTATATAGAAAAACAGCGCTTTTTTATATTAAGGGGTGACATAATGCTTATTGCAATTACACATTTTAAGATATTAATTTCCAAGGACATTGTTCATTTCAATACGATTTCATCCTGTATCGATTATCTTTTACTTCGTACACCCATGTCCGACAACGAGTTATCATCTTTCCTTTGTCAGCTTATTCAATCAGGTTTCCCTAAAGAAAAAATCATCATTCATACTTCGACTAAATTGCTGGAATCTTTTCGTTTAACTGCCATCCACTTTAGAGAAAACGATCCAACTGCATTAACGTATAAAAAAGAACATCCGGATATTTCAGTCAGCATGTCTGCTCATTCACCTGAATCTGTCAAGAAAGCACAGGACAATCATCTCGACTTTGTATTATACGGCCATATATTTGAATCGAGTTCAAAGAAATTTTTGCCACCGCGTACACATCAAGAAGTACGTGATGCACTGTCTTATGATATTCCTGTGATAGCACTTGGCGGTATCAATTTAACAACTATCAATCAATTACCGGCAGGATTCAGTGGTATCTCGGCAATTTCTGCATTTATGGATGCTTCACCCAATCAAATCACCAGGTTAAAAGAAAAAGGTCAAATATTAAATTTGATGTAAGCAAATGCTCCATAGCTTAGACATTATAAAGTGGTTAATACACTTCCCAGCTGTCGCAGTACTTAAAAATCTATCACTTGAAAGGATGAAACAATATGCAGTGCACCGTTAACGGAGAACTCCATTGTTTTGAAACGGATATTACCATAGCTACCCTGCTGGACCACCTGGATGTAGATGATAATCGTATTGTAGTGGAACACAATGGGGAATTGATAAAAAAAAGTGTATTTAAACAACAAGCAGTGAAAAATAATGATCGACTTGAATTATTAGAATTTGTAGGAGGCGGATAATATGTTAGAAATTGGAGATTTAAAATTTAACTCAAGGCTATTTTTAGGTACTGGAAAGTTCTCAGATGAGAAAATACAGGCCGCTGCAATTGAAGCGTCAGGTACAGAAGTGCTGACTTTCGCTGTCAGACGTATGAACTTATTTGATAAAGACCTGCCCAACCCGCTGGCAAATATTGATTTAAGAAAATACACGACATTTCCGAATACAGCAGGGGCGAAAACAGTGGAAGAAACTGTACGCATCGCAGAAATCGCAAGACATGCGGGTGTCTGTGACATGATTAAAGTTGAGATTATTGGTGATGATAAGACATTACTGCCTGACCCAATTGCGACATACGAAGCGTGTCAAATACTGCTGGACAAAGGTTATACAGTCTGTCCATATATTTCAAACGATGTCGTGCTTGCAAAAAGACTCGAAAGACTTGGTGTTCATGCAATCATGCCGCTCGCTTCTCCTATAGGTACGGGACGCGGTATTAATAATCCATTGAATTTAAGATATATTGTAGAACAATCCAGCATCCCTGTTATTGTGGATGCAGGAATCGGTTCACCCAAAGATGCGTGCTATGCTATGGAGCTGGGTGCAGATGCCGTATTATTAAACACCGCTGTATCGAATGCCAAAGATCCGGTTAAAATGGCAGAAGCGATGAAGCTTTCAATTGATGCAGGGGTACTGGGTTATGATGCAGGACGTATTCCGGTTAGGTATTCTGCACAGGCCTCAAGTCCTGCTGAAGGACTGGAGTTTCTTTAATGGAGAGATACGACAGACAAATGAAGTTTAATGAATTTGGAGAGAATAGTCAAAAAAATCTGATGTCAGCCACACTGATGGTGATGGGCGCCGGTGCACTTGGAACACACGTTTCTGAAATGCTTGTGCGTATGGGTGCAGGTAAACTCATCATCATTGATATGGATATTGTTGAAATGACCAACCTGCATCGTCAGGCTTTATATACTGAAAAAGATGCAGAAGATATGACGCTGAAAGTTAATGCTGCCAAAGAAAAATTGTGTCAGATAAACCGTAATGTTGAGATTGTACCGATCAATGCAGAAATAAATTCCAGTAACATCTCCGCAATCTTAAGAAAGTATCAGCCGGATATTGTAATTGACAGTATGGATCATTTTGAAATTCGATTTCTGATTAATGAAGCCTGTCATAAGCTTGATATCCCCTGGGTATATGGTGCTGCTGTAGGCAGTAAGGGAAGTGTGTACGGGATTGATTTTAAAGGACCTTGTTTAAAGTGTTTGATGGAGACTCTGCCATCGACAGGGGAAAGCTGTGCAATCAACGGTGTGCTTCCTCCTGTAATTTCCCTCATTGCCAGTATGGAAGTTTCTGAAGTCATTCGTTATTTATCAGGAAAAGGTTTTTCCAAGCAGCTCATTACTTTAGATACTTTTAAAATCGGCTTTCAAACGATAAATATAGATGAATTAAAGAATGAAGACTGTGTGGTCTGTAAGAATCGGATATATGAACAGTTGAATAAAAATATGCTGGCCACTGTACAATCTAATTGCGGAAGTGTATATACACTCAGGTTCGACGAATCGGTTTTCAATCAGGAGCTGCCCGGTAAAATTATCAGGGCAAGTGCGTTTGTTAAGTTATTGACTTATAAAAAATATAAGCTGACCTTATTTAAAGATGGCAGAATGAATGTTCATGGCATCTCTCGAAAAGAAGAAGCCAATGCTTTATATCAAGAAATGATTGAGAAACTGAGTGAATATCCTGTATAAAAATATAGTGTGAACTATCTCAAATAGATGAGTTTTTATGGTGTTTTAGAAATACTAGACTAAGAATTAAAAAGGCATCAGTTATTTCTATAGGGTGTTGAATTAGGTGAAGATACGGTCATCAGAAGGAACTATTTATTACAAATTTCGGTGGAACGTTAAGAGAAAACCTCATCAAAAAACGATACGCCGAGAGTTACCACAAATAACCCGTAGTTCAAAGTGATACGTTTTGAAGCTTATCACCGTTGATGCGTGTTAATTATAATTTATGCATAATGAATATAGACTTAATATCTGATTGATATTAGGTCTCTTTTTAGAAATTATAATTCACTAGCCATCAATTCTGCTTAGTCGACTACATTATCTAATGCTAGTTTTGAAGATCAAGTGGATATTCCGTATTTTTTATGTAGTCTTCTTAAAGTAAGTCTCATCCTTACTTGTGAATACTCTCTCTTATGTCAATCAACACTCAAATTTTCTTTGATTACTTTATCCAGTTCATACGCAATTGGTCTTTGGGTGTCGTCGCTCATTACTTCTTTAGCAGAATCATGAGAAGATAGCATGTCGTTGTTTGTGTTTGTATGGGCAAGAATTTTTGCACTTACTTACTATTTAGAGCAAAAGTGCAAAATAGTTGGAAGTTGGTTTATTCTGATTATTAACTTAGTGGATACAGTCGCTCTCAATGTGAAAGAATAAAATGAATGAATTGTTAAATGATTCTTTCCAAATATCACTAAAATTTATATGCATCACTTAATTAGATAACTTAACAGTTGAAGAAAGTGAAATGAGACAACTCAGAAAAGAAAACCAACAACTTAAAATGGAAAATGTCATTATTAGTCCACATGGTGTGTTCGGTTATATGACGCCAAAGGAGTATAAGAAAGAATTCTATAAAAACTGTCTAAAATACTGTTGACATACCATATGTTTTAAAGATTATGGAGTGGGTATATATTACTATTAAAATCTTTAGGAGGAATTTATTTATGGCAAAAAAAATTGCTGTTGTACTAGATAATTATTTTGAAGACGTTGAATACACAAGTCCAGTTGAGGCTTTAAAAAACGAAGGACATGACATTACTGTAATAGGAAAAGAAACAGGTACAGTAAAAGGTAAGTCTGAAGATACTGAAGTAACAGTAGATAGAGCGATTAGCGATGTAAAACCTGAAGATTTTGACGCATTACTTATCCCAGGGGGATTCTCACCAGATATGTTACGTGGAGATGAAGAAGGTCGTTTTGGGGAATTTACAAAACATTTCGTTCAAAATGAAATGCCTGTATTTGCGATTTGTCATGGACCACAGCTATTAATCGATACAGACTTATTAAAAGGTAAAAAATTAACAAGTTTCTTATCAGTTCGTAAAGATTTGGAAAACGCTGGTGCAACAGTAGTAGATGAATCAGTTGTAGTTTCTGATAACATCGTCACTTCACGTACACCTGATGATTTAGAAGACTTTAACCGTGAATCTGTAAATTTATTAAAATAAGCATTTTTTAAAGAGGAGACTATCAGTCTTCTCTTTAGTTTTATATAAAATAGTCATCATTAACGCAAATGAAGATATTCGTAGTAAGATGATTGATTTTATAAAGATTTATGTTTATAAGTCAAGTTAAGAGGAATATTTTAGTATGCTTGTAAATAATATTTAGAATGGAGTGTTATTTTATGAAAGCAGTCACTTATCAAGGACATAAGAACATGAAGATGGAAAATGTTGAAGATGCTAAGATTATTGAAACAACTGATGCAATTATAAAGATAACAGCCTCTGGGATTTGTGGTTCAGACTTACATTTATATCATCAAGGTGATTTATTCATGGAACCTGGTTTTGTAATTGGACATGAACCGATGGGTATTGTTGAAGAGATAGGAAAAGATGTAAAAAAACTAAAGAAAGGAGATCGTGTGGTAATACCTTTTAATATTGGGTGTGGAGAATGTTTCTACTGCAATAACGACATGGAATCTCAGTGTGACAATTCTAATGAAACACCAGCGAACTGGAAATTAGATAATGGTGGACTATTCGGTTTTGGTAATCTTCATGGTAATCACTGGGGAGGACAGGCAGAATACTTAAGAGTACCTCATGCTGACTTTTCTTCATTTAAGGTTCCTGATAACAATCTAAAAGATGAGCAAGTTTTATTCTTATCAGACGTTGTACCTACTGCTTACTGGAGTGTAGAACACTCAGGCGTTAAACCTGGTGATACAGTTATTGTATTAGGTTGTGGCCCTATCGGTTTAATGGCGCAGAAGTTTGCGAAACTAAAAGGTGCAGAGAGAGTAATTGCGATTGACAATGTACAGCATCGTCTTAATCACGCAAAAAAGTACAATGGTGCTGAAGTGTATAACTTTGATGAAGAACAGGAAATAGGTAAACTTCTTAAAGAAAAAACACGAGGTGGCGCAGATGTTGTTATTGATTGTGTAGGGATGGATGGACAGCAATCGAGTCCAGAACAGGAGCTATCTGAGCATTCTCAACAACGTGGAACAATAAGTCCAATACTTACTGCTACTGAATCAGTAAGAAAGTTTGGGACAATACAGCTTACCGGTATATATGGATCACCTGCTGATAATTTCCCTATAGATTTAATATTTAACCGTGATATTACAGTAACAAGTGGACAGGCTCCTGTTATTCATCTAATGCCTAAACTTTACGAGATGATTAAAGATGAAGTATTTGATCCTACAGAAATTATTACACATACTTTCCCACTTGAAAAAGCAGACGAAGCTTACAAAGTATTTGATCAGAAGAAGGATAACAACATTAAAGTTGTATTTAAACCAGAACAGACTATAAAAACTTTTGTTCACGACTATTAAATTATTGGGTATTATTAGAGGTGATATGTATGACTAACGGATATTTCAATGATGATTTTGATTCAATTTTCAGAAGAATATTCCAATATATGCAAGAATCTGTCAATAGTGGTACTAAAAAATATTATATCAATGGGAAAGAAGTTCCTCCGGACAATTAGCACAATTACGACAACAGTAAGGTGGAAATTCTGCCGAGCAAAACGCGCGTGCATTTCAACAATCTAATTCTCAAAGACAAAATGATGAAGGTAATTATTTAGATCAAATTGGCCGTAATTTAACACAAGAAGCACGCGATGATTTATTAGACCCAATAATTGGTCGTGATAAAGAAATCCAAGAAACTGCTGAAGTCTTAAGTAGACGTACTAAAAACAATCCTATTTTAGTAGGTGAAGCTGGTGTAGGTAAAACAGAACTTGCAAAGCAGTTAGCAATTGATTTATTCGGTAATAAAGATGCATTAATTCGCTTAGATATGAGTGAATATAGTGATCAAACTGCTGTATCTAAAATGATTGGAACAACTGCTGGTTATGTAGGTTATGATGATAATTCAAACACATTAACAGAGAAAGTTAGACGTAACCCATACTCAGTTATCTTATTTGATGAAATTGAAAAAGCGAATCCACAAATCTTAACTTTATTATTACAAGTTATGGATGATGGTAATTTAACAGATGGTCAAGGTAATGTCATTAACTTTAAAAACACAATTATTATTTGTACTTCTAATGCTGGCTTTGGTGAAGGAAATGAAGAGTTTGATGATATTATGGATGAAATGAAAAAATTCTTCCGCCCTGAATTCCTTAACCGTTTCAATAGTATCGTTAAATTCGAGCACTTAGGTAAAGATGCATTACAAGACATCGTGAACTTATTATTAGAAGATGTTCAAAAAACATTAGATAAAAAAGGAATCACAATGGATGTTACACAAGGTGTCAAAGATTGGTTAATTGATAAAGGCTACGACGAACAAATGGGTGCACGTCCGTTACGTCGTGTTGTTGAACAAGAAGTACGCGACAAAATCACAGATTACTACTTAGATCATACAGACGTAAAACATGTAGATATCGTACTTGAAAATGATGAAGTAATAGTTAAAGGTAAGTAAACTGGTCCACTTAATAAAGGAATTTATATTAAAAAAGAGTCTGGAACATAAATCTAGAACAGCAATAAGATAATTTTAAATACGAAATTATCTTATTGCTGTTTTTATAATACCTCACTTTCCAAAGATAATGGCTCAGCCTTAATCATCGACTGCCACTACTAACTATCAGAAGTCTTGTCATAAAAAATCGCCTACTTTCTTTGATTTAACAATAACCTCCCCCATAGGAGTTGTCCAATCAAGTGTGGACAATTCATTTAATAAAAGCGTTAGGCTGTGAGTAGATGACACCTGTATTGTGCTGGGGTCATCTTATTTACTCCCCATTGATATCGCTGATTATTATACTTTGCTTATAAAAAGGTCGCTATTTTTCCAAAGCGATCACATCATTTATGGAGTTTATCATGGAATTCTTCAAAAATTATTAAAATAGAGTATTGGATTTATTTCTTGATGCTCACTTTTTGCAGATGATAAAAACATTACGCCAAGCAATTTTTATAGTGATAGTAGATAATATCAACCATCCTAATTGGATAAGTGGGTCAAGCATCATCAGGCGCCAGGTTCTTTCAGTCATTTAGATAACTGTACAGATGAAGAAAGAGAACTGAGACAACTCAGAAAAGAAAACGAACAACTTAAGATGGGAAATGACATTCTAAAGCAAGAAGTGCTGATCATGGGACGAAAATAGATGTCATTCTTGAGAATGCCAATAAATATTCAGTATCAGCAATGTGTAAAGCCCTACAAATCCCAAGAAGTACCTAATATTATGAATTGAATAAACAGAATATTGATGATTCAGAGGATGTCATCAGCCATAAAGGCGTGGAGGATATTTAATACGAATCGTCAGTGTTTTGGAACACGTAGAATCAAACATGAGTTAGATAAACTTGGATTCCAAGTCTCTCGAAGACGCATCGGTCGAATTATGAAAGCAGAAAGATTGGTATCGTTATATACTTCATTGAATATAGATCGTATCCCTCACAATCCAATGAACGGAATATCATGAATAGACTCAGTAGAAATTTTATTAGACAGGCATCGATGGAGGTACTCGTCAGTGATTTAACTTATGTAAAAGTGTCTGGCAAGTGGCATTATATATGTGTATTTGTTGACCTGTTTAATCGTGAAATTATTGTACATGGTGCCGGTCCAAATAAAGATAGCCATCTTGTGTCAGCAGCACTGAGTACCATTAAGCATGATTTAAGACAGGTTCAAATGTTCCATAAATATTAGACCACATGGCGCACTTGGTTACATGATACCAAAGGAGTATAAGAAAGAAGTATATAAAAACTGTCTGGAATACTCGTGACATACCACATATTAAGTTTACACAGAGATGGTTATGTGAATAAACAGTATAGGAGGTTTTTCATATGAATAATAAAGTTATTGAAAATAAAGCGATAAAAATTTTAGATTCTTCTAATCTAGGTGTTTTGTCTACCGCGCACAACAACATACCTAACAGTAGGTATATGATTTTTTATAATGATGGATTAACTCTGTATTCTAAAACTGACATTGATTCTAATAAAATAGAAGAGTTTAAGAATAACCCTAGAGCTCATGTTCTAATTGGATATAGTGATACCAATGACCATAGTTTTCTTGAAATAGATGGAGAAGTGTCAATTTCCGAAGATCCAAAGATTATTGATTGGATTTGGAACAATCAAGACAAAAGTTTCTTTAATTCGAAGCAAGATGATAACCTTTGTATTATACAAGTGAAACCTAAGATTATTAAAGTTATGAATAGTAATGACCTTGATTCACCAGAAACAATAGTTTTTGATTAGGTCCACCGTCTGTAAAAGCGTTAATTTTTTGTATTATATTATAAAACATTAATTCCATTATTAGTAAAAATGCGGTGAATACGTTATTATTCATCTTTTTCTAATGAAATAAAATTATATAATGAACAGCTTATTAGATACGCAGGATATGGTGACATTGGCGATCCAATATCTAAAGAAATTACTGATTTAGCATGTAAAATCGGGTGGGAAAAAGAGAGAAAAGAATTTGATGTTTTACCACTAATATATAGCGCCCATCATCAACCTATAACTTATTATGAATACCCTCAAGGCATAATAAAAGAAGTTAATATTAAACACCACCATTATCCAAATTTAGAAAAACTAAAGCTTAAATGGTACACTGTTCCGATAATCTCTAATATGGATTTAGAAATTGGTGGGATAAAATATCATACTGCCCCCTTCAATGGATGGTATATGGAGACCGAGATTGGGGTCAGAAACTTTACTGACGAATACCGATATAACAAGCTTAAAGAAATTGCGAAAGCTTTTAACCTCGATACTTCTAAAACTTCAACATATTGGAGAGACCGTGCTTTAGTCGAATTCAATTATGCTGTATATCACTCTTTTAAAGATGCCGGTGTTTCGATAGTTGACCATATCACTGCATCAAAGCAATTTAAACAATTTGAAAAGAAAGAAGAAATCGCAGGAAGAGAAGTCACAGGTAAGTGGAGCTGGCTGGCCCCTCCACTATCTCCATCACTTACTCATAATTATCATAAAGGATTTAACAATACTGTTAATTCACCAAGTCTAATGTATAAAAATGTGGATAAAAAGTGCCCATTTTATCAATAATCATTCATGTTATCTTTACAATGATTAACTCCCATAGATACGATAAGCCGTATCTATGGGAGCGGTAAGGTGAGAGATTATTGCTCTCTCACAACGTTATAATTGAATATATATAATTTGTCTAATTACTTGAAAAAATCTCGATATGTTTTAAATATAATACTGCTGGGTATATTTTATTCAAGTCAAACTATAGGATATTCACAATGAAAATTCTTGATATATCAGCACTGTATTTCTTGAGATTTTTTTGGCTTAATTAGTTCAAATAACAGAAGATATTAGTAATGTGTAAAAGATGACAAAGTCAATATGTAATTGATTTTGTCATCTATTTTATTAATCTATAATTAAAATTTTATAGAGTACTTTCTAACACACCATCGACCATTTTATATACAGCATCACAATACTCTGTTAATCTTTCATCATGAGTAACAATGATACATGTCTTCTCCCTACTGATTGTTTCTTCTTTTAATATTTCCATTACTTTCATCGCATTTTCTGTATCTAGTGATGCCGTAGGTTCATCTGCAAGAATAATACTAGGGTTAGTGTATAGCGCTTTAGCAATCGCAACACGCTGTTTTTGACCCCCAGATATTTCACTAGGTAACTGATTTTTCACTTCTGTTAGTGATAGATTATTAAGCAATTTTTCTAACTCATCATCTGTCATGATATCTTTATTATACTTCTTTAGTAATTTAAACTGTTGCTGAACAGAAAGAAATGGCACCAAATTACTAGCTTGAAGGATAAAGCCAATCTCATCCATTCTGAGCTTAGCTAAGCTTTTAGAATTCATACCTGTGATTTTCTGACCATTAACAATTACCTCACCTTCAGTTGGTGTTTGTAAGGCACCAGCCATGGTTAAGAAAGTACTTTTACCAGAGCCTGATGGTCCAATCAGTGCAATACAAGCTCCCTTGTCAAATTCAACCGAAGTTTTCTTAACTGCTTCTATACTTTGATTACCATCCTTGAACACCTTTTTCACATCTATAAATTTAAGCATACTATTCGCCTCTCTTAACCGATCGCTTTTAATGGATCTACTTTTCTAACACTGATAACTGAAAATAAACTTCCCAACATAGCAACAACAATCAAGACCACCATATAAATAATCATTGTTAAATAATCGAATTCTATAGGCACTGCTGGTGGAAGGAAGATACCAGTTAATAAGGTAAGCGCCAATCCAACAAGCGTACCAATCGTAGTCACAATTAGTGTTTGACCTAATACTGAACGTGCTAAATAACCATTAGTAAATCCTTGGGCTTTCAAGACACCAAATAGACTTGTCTTTTGTAATGTAAGCACATATAAGAATATTCCAATCACTGACGACGATATGATAAATAAAAATATAATCATAAAGTTTAGCGTTAATTGTTGAGGTAAATATCCAGGTAGATTCTCTATATATTCATCTATCGCTAATACTTCCATATCATCACTTAATTCTACGTTTTTCCAATTACTGTCCCTAACAACAAGTGCATTTATTAAGTCCTCACTTAACATTGGATTTAACTTTTCTATGGTCTCATTATTGGAAAATAAAAGTGAGGAAGAACGATATTGTGCACTTTCTGTAAATCCTGTAATTTTCAGCGTCTCTTCACTACTTGATAATTCAAGCGTATCTCCAATAGAAAAACCCGATTCCTTTAAAGAATAGTCGCCAACAACTTCATTTTCATTTGTGAACATCTCTCCTTCCACTAAATCAGGCATTAGAAAGGAGCCTTCATCTAGGCCAAATACAATAGCATTATCTTCAACTGCACTATTAGAAATAATAACAGCAAGCTCTTTTAAATTTGCTTGTTCTTCAAATTTGTCTTTAATATCTTCTATTTTAATCATAGATTGTTGAACATTTTGATTTGCATCTGCATTTATAACAATCGCATCAGCCTCCCATTGTTCCACAGCTTCCTTATTTAAATTCATTAATCCATTTGCTAAACCCGAGAGCAATAGTAGCAAGTAACTTATCATTATTACAATGCCTATAATTAAACTAAACTTTAACACATTTCTTATAATCTCATTCCATGCTAGATACATTAAAACACTCATTTCATTGTGATATTTAATTAGCTTTAATTATTTAAACTCCCTCGTATTGCCAGTATAACTTTATAGTTTTATTATCATATATTTAAAATTGTAGATTCTTGGAGATACTTCACATCATACTGATTAGAGAGTTTAATAATAAATCGCTTCAATTCTATATCTTTTATTTTATCATCTAAGAATAATGTTCTTATTTTTTTATACTCATACTTTTCTGTTAATGTGCATATTCTCTTGAAGTATCCCCACATATGATCAAATGTATTCACAATAGATCCTTTAGTAGGCTCCTCTTTCTTCGCTTCAAAAATCATTGATTCCAATAAATCCATAGAAGCTCCTTTATTCATTTCTTCTCTTATACGATTATAATATTTTTGTGAGTGCCACATAACATTGTACTTCTCTGACGCCCATTTTTTCTCAATTACATGTCGACCTTTCATTTTAATATCCCTCCTTTATCTAAGTTTATATTACAACGTGGTGGCACCTTATCATTACTCCACTTTAAAAAAAGTAAAGACTCATAATGAGTGTAGGCCATTTCTCCGCATACTTTTGTATCTTGATAAACATAAAAAGCAGGTAAACTTCTTTCAGAAAAGAGATGTTTGTTACTGTAGATGATTCTTTCTAAGTCTATAAGTTTTTCTTTAAAATTTGTAGAACGTATGCCTCCTCTTCTTTTATGTTCTTGATCATAAGACTTTAAAAGCTCAAACGCATCCAATAAATAAGGATGACCATTATTGTAAATAAATTTGACGATTGGATGTGATAAATATCGAGTATTAGCACTAATAATATTCATTTCAGCGAGACAAACTCTAATAATTTGATAAAGTTCTAACACTTGTTTTGATAAACGTCTGTTATCCAGGAAACGTGCACTGATATCATGATTTTGATGTACTCTAAAAATTTGCATTATTTTCACCTTCTTAATTGTAATAAGCATTTTACTTTCTTTGATTTAACAATAACCTCCCTCATAGGAGTTGTCTAATCAAGTGCAGACAATTCACCAACTAAAAATGTCACTTGTAAGTAACACTCAGTAATTAGCTCTTCGTCTGAGATTTATAGTAAATAAAGAATGAAAACTAGTAAGAATAAGGAGCAAGAATATGGATATAAAGAATTTGAAATCAATGGTTAGACCTTTTAATAATAATCCTGAACACCCGTACTACCGTCCATTTGTGGTTAATAATATTGAAGAAAAATATGTAGTTTTTTTAGTAGGTATTAACCCAGCTACTCCTATTTATAATAAAGAAAAGAACTTTGCGACGTCATTATATCCGTTGCTTACAAGCCTTGCCAACGCTTTTGGTATTAAGAACTCTAGTATGTACTTTGAAGATGGGACACCAAATATGGAGAGATTTGATTTTATATCCTAATTATTCTGATATACGTAAATTATCATGCATTCCGCATAGAAAAACTTGTCTTATATTTTGATGACGAAATCGTATTATAAAGAATCAAAAAAGACTGCCTCACTTGCATACAGTAAGTGAGGCAGTCAGGTAAAATGTTTCGTTAACCTTATTTGACATAGAGTCTTAGATTATCAATGAATGGACAGATTTATATCACGTATAGAACCGAGGGACCGTCTTATTCCATGTTTTATAAAAGCATTGCTCATTATTACTATAACCCGTCATTTCATTGTACAGGTAATAGTTATCAGCATCACAACTCATAACACTTTTTGTTACGACGTTTGTATCGATATCGCTATCTTTCACTTGTACAGTCCAGTCACATTCTACTTTAGCGGATAGAGGGTCACCTTCTTTTATTGTATATACATTATTGTTAGTAGATCCATAAGTGATATTTGTTTCGGTCAAAGTTCGTAGCCCCTCATCAGAAAAGTCATCTAACACCCACTCATCTGTTGTAAGTTTCTTGATGACATTCCGAGTTCTATAACCATCCCTGATAATTTCCTTTTCAAGGGGTGTTGCAGTTTCGGACTGCTCATATTTCAATCTTACCTCATTGAAATCAGTGATAACAGGAAGTAATAGTTCTGAATGAGAGAAATCGACTGTTAGATCCACGATTTCCTTGTCTGGCCATATTTGAGGCCAATATGTTGGTGAAATTGATACTTCGATGCTATGCTCTGCTTCAATTTGATAGCCAATAACATCTAATGGAATTTCTACATCGATGTATTCACCAACAGTGAGATCCTCTGGGAATTCATGACTTTTATAATGGTTGAGATTGAGTTGACCTTTTGTTACGAGTGTCTTTTCACCTGTAGGGTGTACATCCGTCACTCTAACATGGAGATTCGCTTTTTCCTTATCGGATTTTACTCTTATTTTTGCAATGGGCTGGCCAACGATATTTATTGCAGTATTCTGTTGTGGCAACATGAATGATGTAGCCAATGCATTGTCAATTAATTGATCATCTGGAAGATCACCTTCCTGACCAAATGGACAGAATACTCCAGAATAAAGACCATGTTGTTGACGATTCAATAATGGAACTTCATCTTTGATATTTTTCAAAATATCAATTTCACTTGTTTCTTCATTATATAAGTCTAGCCACTTACCTTCTCGGTAATCATAGGTGGTCTTAGGTTTTACACCATCCTGTACATATACGAGAAAGGCATCTTTATGTGCGTCTTGGTCCCCTTCATCAGTCATCCAGCGATCGAGCCATTCAATGACCTCTTGAAGATAACCCATTTGAGGTCCTGGTATGGCCATGTCTGGAAATTCATGTGCCCAAGGGCCAACGATTCCTCTTTTAGGGACATCTAGATTATCCATTAATCGAAATAGGGCATTTGTATATCCATCTGCCCAACCACTCATGGTTAGGACTGGTATTTTGATGGCACTGTAATCTTCACCTATTGAGCCGTGTTTCCAATAATCATCTCGTGTTTGATGTGACACCCATTCTTCGATGAACGGTGGTGTATTTTCCATACGATTGAGCCACATATCATACCATTTTTCTCCCACATACTTTGGAAATGGTGGTCTTGCGTTGTAAGCGAACATAGTTGATGCCCACCAAAGCATGTCAGAGGCCATCATTGTACCGCCTTTATAGTGTACATCATCTGCATAGCGATCATCCGTAGAACATAGAGTAATAATTGTTTTCAGTGCAGGTGGTTGCAATGCAGCAAGTTGAAGCCCATTGAAACCGCCCCAAGACTTACCAATCATCGCAACCGAGCCGTTGGACCATTCTTGGTTTTCAATCCAAGAGATTACGTCCAGTGCATCATCTTGCTCCTGTTTTGGATATTCATCTTCGATTATCCCTTCAGAATCTCCTGTACCTCTGATATCTACACGGATGGAAGTGTAACCCATGCCAGCAAAATATTTGTGACGGATTTCATCACGAAGGGCAGTGAATTCATCTTTCCGGTATGGAAGATATTCAAGTACAGCGCCTTTTGTCTTTCCAGATGTTTTAGGTTGCCATAGTTTGGCTGATAATTTTATACCGTCTGACATCTCTATCCAACAATGGTTAATAATTTCTACTTCGTACGGAAAGTCTGTTCTTTCTTGAATTTTAGTATAATCAACGTCGAATACACCCAATTATTTATCCTCCTCGTATATATGATCGTCGTTCTTCAACCATTTCATCAATGAAATGATAAGCAGTATATAGATGATGACGACTGGTACCGCAACGACAACGGCTGATGTCTGTACTACGTTCAATCCTCCAATTAACAGTAATGAAATGGACAACAAGGCCATGATGAGACCCCAAAGAATTGTATGCCATGTCGGAGGCTCAATACCTTCGTCTACTTTTATTGATGCAGTTGAAGCAAGTATATAAGACGCTGAATCAAGCGATGTTGCAAGGAAAATGAATCCTAGAATGACAAAAAATAATATCGCAATATAACTCATCGGTAATGTTTCAAGAACATTGATGATTGTTTCAGCATCCCCAAATTCTGCCATACTACCAAGGACATCGAGTTCTCCTGTCTGTTGAAGATTCATCGTATATCCTCCGAAAATTCCGAAATATAGCCAACTACCGATAGAACCCCAACCAAGGATGTGGAGTATCATGCTCTTCAAAGTACGTCCTTTTGAAATACGAGCAATGAAAAGTCCCATAAATAGTGCAGTAGCAGAGAACCATGCCCAATAGAATACTGTCCAAGATTGTGGGAATCCACCGCCGCCAATCGGGTCAGTATAGAAACTCATTCTCAGAAAATTCTGCGCCATGATGCCAAAGCTGTCTGTAAAATAAGTTAATATGAAACTTGTTGGACCCACTATTATGACGAATATGGCTAATATAAGTGCAAGATATACGTTGATGTTACTGAGCTTGCGTATACCTTTATCGAGACCTAGGGAAGCACTTGTAATATAAATGACCGACCAGATTAGCATTATAATGATACTAAGTGCAATTGACTGTTCCACACCTAGAAGGTGGCCAATTCCAGCGGACACCATCGGTACACCTAGTCCCAGTGATGTACCAAGACCACCGACAAGACTCCATATGACAAGTATATCGATGATCTTTCCGATGATACCATCTGAATGTTTACCAAGCGCTCCTCTTACAGATTGACTGACTTTAAGTGACTTGTTCTTTTTATTAAAAAAGGAATACGCAATGACTATGGTCGGAAATGCGTAAATACACCATGCAGAGATCCCCCAATGGAACATTCCATACGCGACAGACCATTCTGCTGCAGTGTCACTGCCAGATTCAAAACCGAATGGTGGTCCTTGGAAGTAGTACATAGGTTCAATAATCGACCAGAACATGATACTGGTACCCATACCTGCACAGAATAGCATCGCTCCATAACTAAAATTTCCAAATCTAGGTTTTCCCTCTCCGAGTTTTACTCTTCCATACTTTCCAAAAGCTAGCCATAAAAGCAACACGAAAAGACCAAACGTCATAAACTGGAATATCCAATCCATTCTTGAGTTGATACCAGACAAAATATTGTCTAAAAGCGGTTCAGCAGATGATTGGAAAATGATTAAAAGTAATGTAAGTATTAACAGCACGACAATAGATGGCCAAAAGATTAAGTGATCTAATCTTGCTTTTTCTTTCATAAAATCCCTCCGTAAATTATTTATGTTAATTTTCAGAAATGATAATTTCATCATTTTCTAGCATGAGTATGTTGTGTAAAAAACTTAACATAAACATTAATTTAAGGAAAGGTAATGTGATATTTAAATGCCTTTACGTTTTTCAATCCTTCAAGAGTCTAGGTATTATATAGGAACATAAGGAAAACTGTGAAGGTATTATTGATAGGCTGATTGAAGGAGAAAACAAAGCTAGAGACCTAGAATTATAATATAAACCTCTCCTCTTACTCATTCATCAGTCAACCTTTGATAAGTCATGTTGCGGCCTCTAAATCAACGGTACTTGTTTTAGGTAAAACATTGGCAGCTAAAGGATTGGAGCGTGGTATTACGGTAAATATGTTGGCGTTTGGTGCTTTCACAGCATTGTCTGGAAGTATGGAAAACGAAGAAGGAAGCGTCAGGGAGAACGAATTGGAGCTGAACTGTTTTCAACTGCTGTTTTGTGGTTATCTCACAAAGATAATCAATATAATGGTAAAATTTTCGAAGTGGCAGCAGGAAGAGTCGTGGAGAACTTCTTTGGTTCTAACTAAGGCTACTGGGATAAAGATCTTACAGTAGAAAAATTATTTGAAAATGAAGAAGCTATTCTAAATCAAGATGGATATAAGAGTTTAGAAAATACTGTTGATTTATCGAAATGAATGACTGAATATAACAAGGGCTGGTAGTATATATACGAAGATACCAAGGTTTGAAAATTACATTTAAAGTCGTTAGACTACATTAATTTAGAAGTATTATTCTGAAAACTCAAAGTGACATTCAATCAAATTGTTAAACGTCCGCATCGAAAAATGATACGTCGAGAACTACCACAAATAATCCGTAGTATAGTGTGATACGGTTTGAAGCGTATCACCGTTGATGCGTGTTAATTATAACTTATGCTTAATGAATATAGACTTAATATCTCATTGATATTAGGTCTCTTTTTAGAAATTATAATTCACTAGCCATCAATTCTGCTTATTCGACTAGATTATCCAATGCTAGTTTTGAAGATCAAGTGGATATCCGTATTTTTTATGTAGTCTTCTTACAGTAAGTCTCATCCTTACTTGTGAATTTTCTCTCTTATGTCAATCAACACTCATATTTTCTTTGATTACTTTATTCAGTTCATACTCAATTGCTCTTCGGGTATCGTCGCTCATTCCTTCTTTAGCAGAATCATGAGAAGATAGCGTGTCGTTGTTTGTGTTTGTATGGGCAAGAATTTTTGCACTTGCGTACTTTTTAGAGCAAAAGTGCAAAATAGTTGAAAGTTGCTTTATTCTGATTATTTACTTAGTGTATACAGTCGCTCTCAATGTGAAAAAATAATTCGTCCCATGATCAGCGCTGCTTGCTTTAAAATGTCATTTTCCATCTTAAGTTGTTGGTTTTCTTTTCTGAGTTGTCTCATTTCTCTTTCTTCATCTGTTAAGTTATCTAAATGATTGAAAGAACCTGTCGACTGGTGATTCTTGACCCACTTATCCAGTGACGAGGTGGTTAGATCATACTCACGTACAATTTCAGATTTGGGTTTACCATTTTCAAATAATCGCACCATCTGTAGTTTAAACTCTGGGGTAAAGGTCCTTCTTGTTCTTGTCATAAAAAATCGCCTACTTTCTTTGATTTAACAATAACCTCCCTCATAGGAGTTGTCCAATCAAGTGTAGACGATTCAAGGTAATCTCCTTTGTTTCCCAGCACTTCGTTGATGGCTTGCACTATTGCTTGGTGAAGTTCATCTTCTCTGATTGTTTCTGCTATTTCAAATAATTTTGTTTAAAAATTGTAAAAGCTCCTACTGATAATAAAAAATTAACAAGGGATCTCTTGTGCCAAAGAAAAGTCCAAAAACTAAATTAAACAAATTATTTAAGATACCAATTCATTAATGAAATATTCTTTACTTACATGACTAATAATAAGACTCCATTTTTCAATAACTATGGCAAAGTTATATATTATTTAAGAAATTATTCTAATTTTAAAGATAAAAAACTCTTCATCCTGCGATGCTTTATATTCTATATTATAATTATTCAGAATATTACTTACTATATATAAACCTAATCCATTACTATTTTCCTTATTTAAATCAAATTTAACTTCAAATATTTTATCCATATTCGACACTTTATTATTACCGTATGAATTTTCTATATATAACCAATCATTAACTATCCCTATATTAATTACTCCATTTACTTCAGTATATTTTACAGCATTACTAATCAAATTAGATAGAATAATCTTTAAAGCTGTTTTTCCTATATAAACATTCTCATCTAATATATAGTTGTTGACAGTTATTTTCTTTTGATTTGCTAATATTTCATACTTTTTTAATACGTCTTCTAATGTATCATTTATTTTCAAGTATTCTTCATCATTATACAAATTTTCTATAGTATGAACTGATAATATTTGAGAAATATTTTTTGTTAAGCTATCAACGATTTTAATGCATTCGTTAATATAAATATCTCTTTCTTTATATTTTCCAATATTATATTTCATGTTTTCCAGTATTATTTTAAGACTAGCAAGAGGACTTTTAAGTTCATGGGATGCACCTTTAAAAAAATCATATTTTAACTTTTCTAAATTTAAAATCTCTTTATTTTTAAATTCCAAATCGTTAATAGTTCTTAATAAAGCAGAATACAAGTCATTAATTTGTTGTTTTAGTTGTCCAACTTCATCATTAGAACTAACTTTTATACGTATTTTTTTATCAAGTTTTATCATTTGATCAGTAACATTTTTTATTTCTTGTATATTGTTTTTTATTGATTTTGCATAGAAAAAAGAAATAATGGCAGAACATAAAATTGATATCAATATAGAATATGGTAAAAATTTAAGGCTCAAATCTTTCGCATCTTTTTTCATATCAGCTGTAGAAACAAATTGTAGATTTGTTTTTTTACCATCATTAAGCTTTATTTCTCTTTCTTCAATTATCAAAGAATTACTATCACTTTCTAAATTAAAATTTATATTATCTTTGATATGTAATTCATTATTATGATTTTTTTCTTTTATAAATATCTTTATTTCACTACTCTTAGAATAAAGTTCCAAAGTTTCCTCTATATATTTTATTTCTTTTCCGTTCATACTACTAGAAATTTCATTTGCCATATTATGAATATTATCTTTTCTCGTCTCCAAATATGTTGTAGGAAAGATAAAAAAAACTAGTAAATGAACTAATATAATTATTATTCCAAGAACAGAAAATATTTGTATGAATATTTTTGGAAATATCTTTAATTTTCTCATTTTCTCTCCAATTTATATCCTACATTTCTTATAGTAGTTATACAGTCTAATTGTAATTTTTTTCTAAGTTCTTTTATATATACATCTATTACTCGATCATAAGGAATTTCTTCACTATCTTTCCATAGGTAATCAATAATTTGCATCCTTGTTAACACTTGTCCATCATTATCCAACAAACATTTTAATACTTCTAGTTCTTTTGCATTTACATCTATTTCTTCACCATTTATTTTAGCTGTATAACTATTAAAATTAACCGATAGACCCTTATATTCAAACTTCTCTATATGTCCATAATTCTTCTTAATTAAAGAATCTATTCTCGCCTTTAAAACTGGCAATGAAAACGGCTTTTCTACATATCCGTCTACTAGATTAGTAAATGCATCAATTTTATATTCTTCATCACTGAATGCAGTCAACATTAGAATTGGCAAATCGCTTTTTTTTCTAATTTCCTTTAATACTTCTAAACCATTTATAAAAGGTATCTGAATGTCTAAGAGAACTAAATTTATGTCGCTATTAAATTTTGACAAGGCTTCGCTTCCATCTTTAGCTTGGATCACAGTATATCCAAATTCTGTAAGATATTCACTTATTCCCTCTCTTATCAGATTATCATCTTCAACAGTTAATATTCTCATAGATACCTCCATTTGAATATATATAGCATATTATTTGATATATAAAAATTTTAATTATTGTCAATTAATAATTCTTTTGGATTCCTTCTTAATATATTGAATGAAGATATAATCAATGATACAAGAAGTACTAAACTCATAAATATAACTACATAAAATAAGAATATAGGTAATACGTTTATATCTAAACTTGATAAAGTCATGTTAAATCCTTCGGCTTCTGCCCCACCACCTAATTGGCTAGATGAAGATTGTTTAGCTATTTGTTTAGCTATATCATCAGTAACCTTATTCAATATATTGTTTCCAAGCTTATCAGCTGTATACTGAGCTAAGAAATAAGAACCAAGGAGTGCGGGGAAGGATATAAATACCATCTCGATTAGGAATTGACCAAAAATTTTTGATTTTGAGATACCCAATGACAGTAATACTGCTATTTCTTTCTTTCTTGCATTCATCCATAAAAATAACAATAATGAAACTACAACTCCTGCAAATATTAATGAGCCAGCAAATAATTTATTTGAAATCGAGTAGATACCTGATATAGATTGTTGCAATGCAGGGTAATTGGATGAACTTTTAATCAAATTATATTCTCTCCAATTTATATCTAATTTACCAAGATCTTTTATAACGCTATCAAGATTCTTATCACCTTTTACAAAGAATGTTGCATCTTGGTATACAGCCGTATCTTCTGTATTGCCATAAACTTTAGCAGCTGTATGAACATCAGTTATTAATGTATTTTCGTATAGTTCTTGTGCTGCACTTACTCCACCGCTATTATGCCCATCAAATAGACCTTTAATTTCTACTTCTACAGTTTCATCTGCACCTTTCTCATTATCAGCATCAAATAAATTAGATTTTATTTTTAATTGGTCTCCAACTTTAAGGTTATTCTTTTTCGCTAAATCTTTATGTATTAAGATTTTATTATTATCTTCATTTTCTAAATGCTTTCCTTCTACTAATTTATATGCTCCTGATACAAATTTTGTTTCTTTTGATGAATCATTAACCCCAGTTAACATAACTGTTCTTTTAAAATTCTTCGCTCTTTCAGGTGATTGATACGCAAGTGTTTCTTGAGTTTCAATAATATCAAGATCAACTAGGTCTGCGACACTGTTAATTCTTTTTATATAGGAGTCTATACTATCTGTTTGAGATATCTTTTTAATGTCTTCACCTTTTACATTTCCTCCACCTCTAGGTGTTCCTGGATTTACTTGTCTATTAATCTCCATAGTAAAACTGTTTGTTATATTAGCAAATGTTTCTTCCGAAGCTCTGTCTGTGGCATCTTTAACAGATAAACTAATGAGACTTAAAGTTGCCATTGATAAAATAACTAACATAATAATTAATGATTTTAAGCTTTTTCTAGTTACATAAGCAAATGCATTTTTTATCATTATTCAACCTCCAAATTCAATTCATTTACTTTTTTCAATTTTTTCCCACTAAGTTCTAAAACGATATCTGCAGAATCTGCTACTTCCTTACTATGCGTTACAACTATTACACATTTATTTCTATCTTTGGCTAATGTCTTTAATATATTAATTATTTCTCCTGCAGTAACACTATCTAGATTACCAGTAGGTTCATCAGCTAGTATAACTGGTGCATCTGATACCAATGCTCTAGCAATAGCTACCCTTTGTTGCTGACCTCCAGATAATTTCATAACATTTCTTTGTATTTGTTTTTTATCTAAACCTAGTTCAAACAAGATACTTTCATCTACTGATTTATTTACTAATCTAATATTTTCAATTGGTGATAAATAATCTATTAAATTATAATTTTGAAATACTAAAGAGATATTATTTTTTCTATGATTACTATAGCCTTTCTTTTCAATATCTTCATTCTTAAACAATATTTTTCCTGTTTGAGCTTTATCAAGTCCAGCAAGGATGGACAGAAGTGTAGATTTTCCTGTTCCTGACTTACCTACTATCGCATAAAACTTCCCAAGTTCAAATTTTTGATTTATTCCTGACAATACTTTTTCTTTAGAATTTGCATAACTGTATGTTATATTTTTCATTTCTAATATATCCATTATTTTCCCCTAACTTATTTTTGATAATATTTCTTTTGGCTTTTTAATTAATATAAATGAAGAAGCAATTACAACTGATAAAACAATAATGCTTAATAATATTAAATAACTTTCTCCAAGTGTTGATATATTTAACATAAAACTTCTATTATTTATTAAACTTCCAGCAGAAATCATTGAGTTCTCTGAGTTAATGAATCCTTCTACAATGACTTTTAGTAGTACATTTCCTAAAAATAAGCACGATATTATACTTGGTATAGATATGAATATTAACTCAAATATAAATTGCATTATAATTTGTAGCTTAGATGTTCCAATAGATAAAAATATACCTACTTCATATATTCTTTCTCTTATCCATAAAATCAAGATTAATGAAAGAACAATCATCCCACCTAACATGATGGAATATGTCATTATTTTTATAATATGTTTTATTCCGCTCACTGATTCTAAAGATTCTTCAAAAGCATTATTATCTTTCTCAATGGAATACTTTGACTTATCAATTTTAAGCTCTTTCAATTTGTTTAAGGCTAAGTCTGTAGATTCTAGACTAGCAGAATACATTAATATTTTATTTGCAATTTTATTATCTTCTGATTTATTTAATATCTCTTGACTTGTTGAATAATCTACAAAAACCATATTTTCACTAAAATCAGAAGATAGTCCTGTATATGTTTCCTGTTTTCTACCAGTAAAGATTCCTATAATTTTAAATTTATGACTCTCTATTGTCCCACTTTTTTCAATATCTAGTAATTCAAGATCAACTTCATCACCTAATTTTAGATTGTTTTGTTTAGCAAATTCTTCATGAACAATAATTGAGTTCTTATCATTTTTTTCTATATTTTTACCTTTTTTAATTGTAAATACTCCACTACTAAATAAAATATTTCTTTTAGTATTATTTGTAGCTTCGAGTGAGACAACATTCTTAAATTCGTCAGATAAATCTTCTCTATTTATTCTTTGCTCTCCGCTAACTACTTTAGCACCTTTTAATTTTGCTAATGCATCAAATTGAATTATTATTTCTTCAATTTCTTTAAATTTTTCAATATCTTTAAATTGATTAACATTAAAATATTGACTATCTTTTTTTGTTATTGATATTGAAGAATTAGAACTTTCATATAAAGCCTTTTCTATTTCATTACTTGATTTCATTATTGTTAAACAAGAGTACAAGCAAGAAAGAACTATAGTTAATATGATAAAAATTATTAAACTTCTGTTTCTCTTTCTTGTAATATATGCTAGTGCATTTTTTATCACGTTCCTAACTACTCCTCTCTATTTTCTTACTCCATAACTAATTGCATTCATTGGACAAGCATTTTTACATTGTCATCATCAGATACATTCTAGATGATTATAATTTTCAACTGGATCTATATTCTTTTGAAAAACTTATTACATCTACCTCAATTAATGAATGCACTTAAGCTCAAATATTACATAAGTAATATGCATACTCCTCCTGATACTATATTTTTTTATTTTTTCTCCTTTACTGTTTACAAAATAGCAGTTTATAACTACTTTGATTAATATCTTACACGTCTTTTGTGAAACGTTTATGAAATATAATCTTTTATATTTCTAAACCATGAAACTATTGCAACAATAACCTCCCTCATAGGAGTTGTACAATCAAGTGTAGACGATTCAGAATGTTACATTGATCAGGTAGAAGGTGTAAATCTTATTAAAATAGATGTACCACGAAGCCTAAATAAACCACATGCAATTAAAAATGGCATTAAAGACGAGATGTATATAAGATACGGCAACATGACGAACCCAATGCTGTTAGATGATTTACGCAACGCATTTGGAGATAAAAACATTACAGAGAATAAAATTAATAATTTTAAGAACGAAAGATTAAGTATGATTTTAGGTGATGAGATATTTGATGATCTAAATAATAGCTCGGCATTGGTCATTCACATCATTCCTGAAGCAAGTACAAAATTGGACAATTATATCGATCTAAAAAAAGCTGAACAAGACCAAAATCTAGATGTTTTCAGCCCAACTAAAATTGGGAGTGGACGTCGAGGTAATGTAATATATAATATGGACGGCATAATGGTATTTTATGAATCATTTAATAGCAATTTAAGTTCTTATACACAACTTTTTCATAATGGAAGTCTTGAAACAACGGAAGTTCGATTAAGGAACCGTACTAATGATACCAATGGGAAAAGCTATATATAACTGGTATGAATTTGAGAAACTAATAGCAAATAAAATATACAGCTTATCAAAGGTTATGGAGAAGGCTGATATTTCAAAACCATACTATGTTTTTACTACACTTCTAAACGTTAATGGCAAGCAATCAATTGGAGATTTTGAACTGTATCCTGAGAGCCCGATAAAAAGAAATATAGTTCACTCCGTACCTTCATATATCAATGAAGAAAAGAACTTTGCGCCGTCATTATATCCGTTGCTTACAAGCCTCGCAAACGCCTTTGGCATCAATAATTCTAGTATGTATTTTGAAGATGGGACTCCAAATATGGAGAGATTTGATTCTATGTCCTAATTATTCCGATATACATAAAGTATCAAGCGTCCGCATAGAAAAACGATACGCCGAGAGTTACCATAAGTGATATGTGTTTCACTATCTACAAGTCATAAAAATTCACAACACAAAAGACACTGGTGACCAGAGTTAATTTTTATCCAACAAAAGCTGACTACGGGTAAATAAAATGAGAAAGGTGATAATATGAACTTCGAATTATTTAAATGTCTTGCAAGAGGTTATCAGAAAATCATGAAACAGGCCGCGAAAGTGCTGGACTGGTCACCCCCTCTCCTCCTCCGTGGTGAGGGAATACTTGATATATTGCCAGATACACTATCTGCCAGAAATTATAAAAAAGTCTTGATTGTGACCGACAAAGGCATACGGGATCTTGGCCTGATGGACAATCTTCTGTATGGTCTCGAGGTAAAGAATATCGAATACATTATTTACGACGGGACGGTGGCAAATCCGACAGATCAGAACGTCAGGGAAGCCGCTGCCGAGTACAATAAAAATAGATGTACCGCGATTATCGGTTTTGGTGGGGGTTCTGCACTCGACTGTGCCAAAGGTGCTGCGGTCGTTGTAGGTACAGGCAATGCTGACCTGCATAAATATCACGGTCTTCTGAAAGTACGTAAAAAGCTGCCACCGGTGATTGCTGTGCCGACGACATCTGGTACCGGAAGTGAGGGCACGATAGCAACAGTTATAACTGATAGTAAGCGCCATATGAAATATGCGATATCCGATACGGTGCTGTTGCCGGAAATTGCAGTACTTGATGCGGAACTTACATCCAATTTACCGAAGACGATTACTGCGCACACGGGTATGGATGCGCTCAGTCATGCAGTTGAAGCCTACATCAATCTGAGCAATACAAAAGATACAAGGAAAATGGCAGAAGTTGCGGTTAAACTAATCTATGACAATTTGCCGTCAGCCTTCCACGAAAATGGTGATAGAATTGCACGTGAAAATATGCAGTATGCTGCTTACATTGCGGGACGCGCATTTACGAGAGCTTATGTCGGCAATATCCACGCATTGTCACATCAGATCGGTGCAAAATATCCAGTAACACATGGTGAATCGAATGCAATTATCATGCCTTACGTATTAAAGGAATACGGAGATACCGTACATGAGAATCTGGCCAAACTGGCTGATTGTGCAGGTGTGACTGCCCCGGGTGATACTGACAAGGTAAAAACAGAGAAGTTCATCGACAGTATTCTAGAGATGAATAAAAATCTCGGCATCGGTAATCATATCGCTGATATCAAAGAGTCTGATATCGATGAAATGGCCGGCTACGCATTTGATGAAGCGAATCCGAATTATCCCGTACCAGTGATTTTCAGTAAAGAGAAATTTAAAGAGATGTATATGAAAGTGAAGTCTGGAGAAATGTAATAAAAGCGTACTAGAGCCTTAGCTCTAGTACGCTTTTATTTAACTTGAGTACTTTCTTTTGCTTGTAACTCGTATTTGTTTAATTGCTAATGTGTCCCTATACATTAAACATATGATTCTGTTAGCTCTAAAAACTCTTCAATATCTTTATGCACTGAATCCAGTGCTTGTTGCCAGAAGTCTGGTTTTCTTAGGTCAACATTTAAGTGTTTTTCAGCAAGGTCTTCTGTAGTCATGCTTGCAGTATCACGAAGCAGTGCAATATAGTCATCTTCACGTAACGTTTCGTCTTCTAAGAAACGGTTGTATATACCTAAGCTAAAGAAGTATCCAAATGTGTACGGGAAGTTATAGAATGGGACACCTGTAATATGAAAATGTAACTTTGTTGCCCAGAACATTGGATGGTATGAAGAAAGTTCATCTTGAAAGGCTTCTTTTTGTGCTTCTTTCATCAGTTCTTTCAGTCTGTTACTATCTACAGTTCCTTTTTGGCGTTCATCATAGAAATTGCGTTCAAAGATATAGCGTGCATGGATATTCATCATAAAAGTCGCACTTCTAGCAATTTTTTCATCTAGTAAGTTGATTTTTTCTGCATTTGACGTTGAATTTTCAATAGTTGCGTTTGAAACGACAAGTTCTGCAAATGTAGAAGCTGTTTCTGCAACGTTCATTGCGTAACGTTGGTTGAATAATGGTAAATCACGTAAGACATAGCTATGGAATGCGTGTCCGAGTTCATGTGCGAGTGTTGACACATTGCTAGTGCTACCGGCAAACGTCATAAAAATACGCGACTGTTTAGATTCAGGAAGGTTTGAACAGTATCCACCAGGGCGTTTTCCTGGACGATCTTCCGCTTCAATCCACTGCTCTTCAAAAGCTCGACGTGCCATCTCTGACATTTTTGGACTAAATGATTCAAAGTTATCGATAATAAATTCTGCCGCTTCATTGTAGGTATACTGCTTGTTTTTATAATCACCCACATCAACACTTGCTGAAACATCAAGCCATCCTAATTGATCAACACCGATGAGTTGCGCCTTTCGTTCAAAGTACTTTTTGAAAGGTGCTTTATTTTTTGTAATTGTATCCCACATCATATCAAGTGTTTCTTCTTCCATACGGTTGTAATCTAGTGGTACTTTCATATAATCTTTATAATCGTGAAGTTCATAGTCGTTTAAACGGAATCCTGATAAATGATTGAGTGTTGTAGAGAATAAATCAGCTTTCTCTTCCCATGTGTTTTCCCACGTTTTTAAAAGTTTTTCACGAACTTTTGGATTCTCTTCTGACTTCATCTTGTTTTCAAATTGACCGGCTGAATAATAAACAGTTTCGTTATCTTCAGTTACTGGAATTTGAATAGAAGCGACGAGTTGATTGTACATATTCCCCCAGCCCTGTAAGCCGTCTAATGATAAGTGATTGATGATTGTTTCTTCTTCTGTGGATAGTAAATCTTTTTCTTTTTGTCGTTTTTCTTCTAACGGGAAATGCATCGGTTTAAAGAAATCATCCTCTAACAGCTTTGTAAATTGGTCTTCAGTCAGGGCACTGATCTTTTTATTTAATATAATGTTCTGTGATGAGAGATCTTTAACTAAGTTACGAACTGCATTTAAATTCTGCATTGCTTTTTGATCGGTAACATCAGCAGATACTAAACCATTCGAAAAGCTCCCCATCTCACCAAGTGCGTTTGAAATTTTTTCGTAGTGTTGTAAGATCTCCTTCAGTGACGTAAAGTCGTTAGAATGTTCGTCTAGCTCCCAATTATCGAGTTCTCGAGAAAAAGCTGTAATACTTTCCCCTATTTCTGATAACCGCTTTTGAAAATCTTTTGATGCACTTCCGCCAGGAAATACACTCTCCATATCCCAATTGTTTTTGTAGTTCATCAATTTCCTTCCTTTCTAAAGTAAAATTGGTTACTTTAATCATACAGGAAATCGATGTAGAGAAACATCAATCACTTCAATAATGAAAAAGACTACCTAACTTGCTTGAGCAAGGAAGGTAGCCATCTATTTATTTTTATGAATTATTCTTCATCTTCTGTGTAACCTTCTTCTTGTATCAGCTTTGCTGATTTCTTCCTGTGAGTTTTAAATATTAGTACTGTTTATTGTTGTTGAATAAAATCTTCTGTTGTATAAATATCAACATTTAAAAAGTCTAGTGCGCTGATGAATGCATAGTGTGCATCCTCTGCTTTAATAACATGACCCTGATAAGTTAACTCACGTGAAGCACATGCATCTTCAACGACTGATACTTTATAACCTAAGTCCGCTACAGTTCTAGCAGTCGCATCAATACACATGTGTGTCATCATACCAACAATCACAACATGATCTATATTTTGAGCTTGCAACTTATCGTGTAGTTCTGTATTAACGAAACTGTTAGGAAATTGTTTTACAATAAGCGTTTCATTATCTTGAGGCTGTATAACTTCTCTAATTTCTGCACCTTCGGTATCAGGAGCGAAGAAACCCATTGATTCATCAGGTGCAATATGTTGAACATGGTAAATATTTTCACTACGATTTTCTCTAAACCATGTTAATATTTTTTGGCATTCTCTGCTGCATTTTCAGGATTACTTAATGGATATTTACCACCCGGGAAATAATCATTTTGAATGTCGACAATAATTAAAGCTGTGTTCATGTTTATCCATCCTTTACTGAATTTAATGTTCAATATTTAGATTAATTGGAAAGATAATATGGTACTAACTAATGTTCAAGTGTGAATTATTGTAGTTGGTATAGTGTAATTCATTTTGATATAAAAAGACTTCCACAACAGCCTTGTTATGGAAGTCTTTAATTATATTAGGCCAACATACCGCCATCGATCTATTATTCGGGTCAGAGTTCAATCATTTTTCAAACACTGCATCAACCACTTTTTCTGAGGCTCTTCCATCATCCCAGCTACAGAATCGTTCATAAAATTCGTTGTAGCGATCCTCGTATTTTTCATTTACTGCATCAATGTTTTGGATTGCATCCATCACCTCATCATTGTCCATGAGCAATGGACCCGGAAGCTCGGTCTCCATATCGATGTAGAAACCACGTAGCTGTCCTTGATATTTTTCAATATCGTAAGTAAAGAATAAGATTGGACGTCTAAGATTCGCATAATCAAAGAATACAGATGAATAGTCAGTGATGAGAATATCAGACATCAAGTATAGTTCGCTCACGTCACTGTAACTTGAAACATCGTATGCAAAGTCTTCTAAACCTGTTAAATCCATGTTGGAGGCAACAAGATAATGCATTCTGAGTAGAATGATGTACTCATCTCCAAATTGTTCTTTCATTCTATGAAGGTCGAGTTTCAGGTTGAATTTGTACTTACCAACTTTGAAATATTCATCATCACGCCACGTTGGTGCGTACAGAATAATTTTCTTATCCGTTGGTATACGGTTTATTCGTTTCAATCTATTGATCGTATCTTCATCATTATGGTTCGTTAAAATATCATTTCTTGGATAGCCAGTTTTCAGCATGGTGTTATTGAACCAAAACGCTCTTCTGAAGATATCAGCAGAATACTGATTAGGCGCAATTAAATAGTCCCATTTATTAGTTTCACGGTTAAAGTTTTTCTTATATCGTACGGCATTAGTACCTGGCATGTGGACATTATCCATATCACCAGCCAGTCTTTTAAGCGGCGTACCATGCCAAGTTTGCAGATATGATTGTTCTGGTCTTTTAATATATTTGTTTGGCATTCTTACATTACTCACGATATATTTGGCTCTAGCAATATAGTAATAATATTTGAGAGTGTTTCGTTTAACAGTCTTAGGATTACCAGGTATCTTGTTCGAGTTATTCATCACCCATACATAATTATAGTTACTCTTGTTTTTAAGCATGTATTCATAAATATATTTGGGACTATCGGAGTAAGATTTCCCTTGGAAACTTTCGAAAACAACGAGCTTATCCTTGGGCTTCATATAATTGAATATACGTTTATAAATTAATTCTTTCCTGCCCTTTCTTGAAGAGATTCCATTTTTAATATCTCTAAGAAAATGGTTCAAATTACTAAGTTTTCGGAAGCGAGGTTTGTTGTTAGATTTTATAACTTTTACATCATTTTTGAGTATGAAATCCTTGTTTTTCAGTCGATCCGGATCAATTTTATTTATACTCTCTACTAGACCAGAAAAGTAGTAATCGATTGTGGTATCATCTCTGAATTCAGTCACCAAACGTTTTCTATAGAAGTTAAGGAGTTTGTCATCTAGATATTTTCGTCCTTCTGCACTCATATTATCTGATCTCAGCTGATTATAGACGCCAAAGAGATCGGGTGTGAGTTGTTCGAGAGAAGACTGTCTAAGTGTCGGGTTGTTAATTGGGTCATTCCCTCTTCTTCTGAAATAGATTGCTTCCTCGGCGTAAGGGACTATATCAATTTCTTCCATCAATGGAACCATAAAAGTGAGGTCTGAATAAGTTTTAAATTGTTCAGAAAATCTTAGATTCATATTATCGATAAAATTCTTTGAAATCAGATAGTTGATTGCAGATTCTGATCTAAGCAGGTTGTATCTTCTAGTTGAATACATTTTTATTTTATTTGTACCGGGTAGTATAATGACGGAACTTGTGCTGAAATCCGTCGTTTTCATTCTTCCACGAATCATCGGGAATTCTCCGATGCTGTCATGTAGTAGTTGCAACATGTTCTCGGCAATATAATCGTCGCTATCTAGAAAATACAGGTAGGCACCTTTTGCTTGTTCAATTCCGATATTTCGCGTGGCACCGACATAAATATCTGCAGGCGTATTAATAAATCGATACCTGTCATCATTTAAGTACTCATCATTAACGATACTTTTTAATGTCTCTATATCTGAGTGTAAGACGAGCGCCTCGAAATTTGTGTATTCCTGGTTTCTTAGTGACTCTAAAGCTGTATTAATATATTTTTCATTATTTTCTGCTGGAGTGATAACAGAAATTAGGTTATTCATTGTGATTGTTCCTTTCTAATACTTCAAGTAACGTGTCTGTTAGAGAAAACCATAGTTTCTGGTAGATTTCCTTGCTAAATTTTGTTTGAATTGTATTTTTTGCTTCATTACCCATATCTCTTGTTTTTTCAGGGTTCTTTAACATGTGTATCATTTTTTCTGATAAAGCATCTATATCACTTTTGTCTATGAGGAATCCATTTACACCATCTTCAATCATATCAGATGGTCCATATCTTATATTATAACTCACAACTGGCGAGCTATTTGCCATGCTTTCCATGACTGCAAGAGAGAAACCTTCGGCATTGGAGGTTAGGACTGACAAACCACCGCTTTGGTATATTTTTTCAGGATGCTCAGTATAACCTTTAATCAATATATTATCACTGAGATCGAGTGATTTTATCAAGTCTGCATATTCATCTTTTTGATCCCCAGATCCCCAGATTTCTAATTTAGCTTCTGGAACTTCTGTGACCACTTTTTTAAATGCTTGGATGGTATGGTCTATATTTTTAATGCTTGCAAATCTTGATACAATTACGACTTTAGACAAATCTCTTTTAATTTGAGTACTGTCTTGTTTCTCATTAATAAAAATGGATTTTAACCCTTTTGGCTTAGGTGCTTTCGCTTCATAATAATTTGGAATGACATGAACTTTATTCTCAAGTCCAAAACGGTTAACGATATCATGCTTCTGTTTGTCTGTCAGCACAATCAATGCATCGACATTCTTTATATTTTCTATTGCATAGCCATTTCGTTTATTTAACTCAGAATCAGGATTATCTGGATTTTTAAGGTGATTACTGTGCATGCGGAGTGATCTTACTGTGTTTGGATGCTTTAGTTTAACAAGTAATTCATCCGTGCTACGTGTATCTGAGATTGCCATTATTCTTTCATTTGATTCGTTCAATACACTTTTTAGCCAGTGAATTTTATGAGGTATGGTATCTCCAGTTGTCTCACTGATTATATTATTATTTGAGCCTAAATGGATGACCCGGCTGATCTTTCCAGTTGAAGGATCTTTCCAAAAATTCAAGAATGCTTTTCCTGTTTTATCGAAAAACAATTGTTGTCTTACCTTGTTTTCTTCAAAGCTGAAATACTGCACCCTAGTCATATGACCATAGTAGTTGTAATTTTCTCGTTTCACTCTATAGCGATTTTCATTAAAGTAGTCAATGAAATCTAGAGTATCGTCCTTACGTAGAGCGATATATTTTTCATATAGACCATTATTATAAAGTCTATAGGCATTATGATTTTTTCTCTGAGATATGGCATAGTGTTTTTCGTAATCAGATAATTTCACTTTAACTTTACGCATATTGATTTTATCTTTATTTCCGTATAGTGCCTTTTCTTCAAACATATTACGTATGACGACATTATTACTTACTTTGCCCATCTCTTTGAGTTTTTTACAGATGATAGGAAAGCGCGGTTCATAGTTGAAAGTTAGTATCTGGGTATCATAACCAGCATCTGCAAAGGTACTCGCTTGTCTTAAAGATGCATGCGTGAGGCCACCTCTATTAATATCTATGGAGTTTAGCAGAATTATAATCCTAGGTTTCATAAAATCATCCTTATCTGATTCTCGTTCATTAATATACTATATTACTCTGATTATATTATAATCGTAAAATTTAAATGTGTATTTGGGTAAAAATGAGCGCTTCAAACTTACTTATTATTAAAATATGCTTGATAAATGTTAACACATTATACAATGTTTAATACCCTAAAAAGGAAAAGAGCAAGCAATTTCTTAATCAATTAATGATTAGAAACTACTTGCTCTTAAAAATTTTAGAAATATAGCTTAATTTAAGATGATAGTACGAATTTTTGTTAGATTTTTTACGTCTAGAAAACAGAAGAATTGAGCCTAGTAATGAAAGTACAAGTGCAAATGTTGGAAGCAATGCATTTTGTGATTCACCAGTGTCTGGTAATTTTTCTTGACTAGTCTTAAATGTCATATCCTTATCGATATTAGGCTGACTGGATACTTTTTCTGTTTTAAACTTCTGTACTTCTAGGTTTGAAGCATCAACTTGTTGATTTACATATTCGAATGTAGAGATATTTTTTGAGTTTGAAGAACTTGACTGTTTTGTTTCTACTGTCTGTTCTATTGAATCTATGTGTTCAATTGATTCTGCAGGCTCAGTCGGCTCCTTTGGATCTGTCGGATCTGTTGGCTCCGTTGGCTCCGTTGGTTCGGTCGGATCCGTCGGATCGGTTGGTTCTGAAGGGTCAGTTGGCTCTACAACTTTAGTACCTACTCGAATAATTTTGTTTACAGGGCTAGAAGTTGAACCAGTTTCGGGATAGTTTTCATCAATATAAGACAATGATTCCTCTGGATCTTCACTTATACTATCATCAGTAACAATCTCTTCAGGACTATCATTTATTTCTTCTGTATTTTGAGGTTCTTCGATGTTTACTTCTTGCTCACTGACAGTCTGGTCTATAGACGGTGTTTCCCCAGTGGGTACTTCTTCTGTTTCTGTAATTGAATCTGCTTCATTAACTTCTACATTATTTGTTTCTTGTGTAGTCACTGCTTCTTCTACAGAATCTTGACTTTCAATTTCTTCTGTAGGTATAACTGCTTGTTCGGTTTGAGTAGTGGAATTAGATACGGCATCTTCTGTTGTTTCTTGTTCTTGTGGGGTAACATCTTCAGAAGTAAGGGGTGTAGCATTGTTTTCTTCTATAGAGGTAAGTGCTTCATCAGTTTGATTAGTTGAGGTGAGTTCAGTAGTTTCTAAATTCGTATCTTCCGTAGTTTCAAGTGTGTTATTATCAGCAGTCACTTCATCAGCTTGTACAACAAGTGAACCACTTAGAAAGATTAAAGTACCTATGATTAGGGACCCTACACCAGTTTTAAACTTACGGATTGAGTAACGATTCAGTTTCTTATTTTGTTGGTTGTTTTCCATGTTTCATCTCCAGATTCAATGTATAGGAAATTATTGGTTATATATCCTAATGTATCTATTAAGTATTTTTTGAAGAAACTGTCAATTACAATATTTTCTGATTATAAGAAAAGAAGAATTAGAAGGCTTATATGACAAGGGATTTGACTGAATTTATCAACTTTAAGCATTTAAAAACGTAAAGTTGAAGGAGGCTATTTAATCATTTGTTTGAACTGAGGATAGACGAAACATTCTAGTAGAGGACTAAAATATTACTTAGAATTTAGATAAGTAATTGCATTATAAAAATAGTTGTATAACTAAAATAGAGACTACCTCTAAAAAGGTAGCCTCTGTCTTAGTTACGGAAGAAGATCGAACTTACAAACTAGTCTTCCCACCATTTATTTTTCTCTTTGGCATATGTGATAGAAAGCGTTCGTCTCTCTTTTTCTTTCACATTTCTTGATCGTTCTTCAAGCTTAACACGGTCGTTACTTAAAGTTTTAATGAACGATATCATTAGCATTATAAATATGATGATTAAAGGTACACCAGCTACTATAGAAGCTGTTTGTAATAGATTTAATGCATCGTCACCACTAATGAGTAATAGTGAAAATGGTAATAGTGATAAAGCAAATGCCCAGAATAAACGGTTCCAACGATATGGCTCATCTTCTATAGATGTTTGAGTTGCACCAGCGAGAATATATGAACCTGAATCGAATGTTGTTGCTAGATATATAATTGCTGTGATGACAAAGACAGCAATTACTAATTTACTTAAAGGCAATTGGCCTAAGACAGCCATTATCGCACCTGGCCCACCTTCATTACTCAGTACTTCTGTTACAGAAAATGTGCCTGATAATTCTAACCATAAACCGTAGTTACCTAGTATTCCAAAGAATAATACACTTCCTAAGGTACCATAGACGATAGTACCTAAGATCACTTCTTTTAAATTTCTACCTTTGGAAATACGTGCAATGAATAATCCTACGAATGGCGCATATACTAACCACCATGACCAATAAAATACTGTCCATGACTGAGGGAAGTTTTCTTCAGGTATATCTGCACCAACGCCACCAAATGGTTCGAGCCAGGTTGCCATTCTAAAGAAATCAGTAATCATTAATCCGAGGCTAGATAGCGTTGTTTCCATTATGAAAACAGTTGGCCCTAAAATGAATACAAACAATAATAAGCCAAATGTTAACCAGATATTAATATCACTTAAAATCTTAATTCCGTATTTAAGTCCTGAATACGAACTAACTGCAAAAATTAATGTAGCGACTACTAATACACCAATGCGAATTGCCATGGTATCTCCGTCGATATTAAAAATCGAACCGATACCGGCTGCAATCATTGGTGTCCCTAAACCGAGTGTTGTACCAGCTCCGCCGAGTAAACCAAAAATAAATAATACGTCTATTATTTTACCGACCCAATTATCTGCATGCTTACCGAGTATAGGTCGACAAGCGTGACTTATTTTAATTATAGGTACTTTTTTAACATATAAAGAGTAAGCGATTGGCAAGGCTGGTAGTACATATATTGCCCATGCAATAGGACCCCAGTGGAACATACCATATGTAGCAGCATAGTTGACAGCTTCTTCACTTCTTGGTTCTAAGTGAAACGGTGGTGCATCGTAGTAGTATGCCCATTCAATCACACCCCAATATAAAATACTTGAACCAATACCAGCACAGAATAGCATGGCTGCCCAGCTAAGCGTATTAAACTCTGGCTTTTCTGATGCTTCTCCTAAAGTCACATGACCATATTTACCAAATGCGATGTAAAGTACAAAAAGTAAAACTGCAAGTCCAATGCCTAAATATACAGTTCCTAATTGACCAGTTACAATCTCATTTAATGACAGAATAACCTGTTCACTGACTTCTGGGAAATAGATTAAAGGGATGACCACAGCAAATAAAACAATAACAGCTAGTATGAAAGTTCCCCAATCCATTGTTTTAAAATGTTTCATAAAAAACCTCCATTATTTAATCGATTACCTAATTGTAAGTCGTTTTAAGACTAACAAAGTAACTAGCTTTTTCAAATTGACCGAAGAAGATTAGTTTCAATTATAGACATTATAGATTTTATTTTCTTATCAAAATTTCGTTTAGTTGAGTGTGAAAGTGGTTAAAATTTTTTAAAATTGTATTCTTAAGGAGTTCATAAGAGAAGTCTTTACGAGTGTATTTTATGAGTATGATATGTTTTAAAATATGATATTCTACAATTCTGATAAAAGAGTGCTATTATTTAATGACGAGATACTTACTATTTACAAGGCATTATAAAACTCTATTACATTACTTTCTGGATCAAGTATATGGAAGCATCTTATTCCCCATATATCACGATTTGTCGGTTCTGTAATTACATTTGTTTTAGATTTAAAATCTTCATAGGTTTGGTCAACATCATCTACTTCAACTACGATAACTTGTTTATGGTTTTTATATTCAGTTTCATCGTAGAAGTTCAGGGCTTTTATCATATGTTCTTTTATAAATAGGGATAAATAAACTTCTCCCAATTTAAAGTCAGCATAGTTAGAGTTTTCATTACCAAAAACACATTCTAATCTCAAAGTTTCATTATAGGAATTAAACATGCTTTGATAGTGATCAGTTAATAACCTAACATTTGTTATTTTCATGTTAAACCACTTTCCTTCTAGAATTTCTTCTTTTTTAATACCAATCTTTATAACTTGTTAATCTCTATATTTTTAGTTCTGAACCTTTATTTACTTAATAGCAAACAGAAAGCTTTATACCCCCCTACAGTATATGGTATAATTCACTTAATGAAGTAATTACAAAGAGGTGAAATTTTTGGAACATAATGAAAAACATTACGAACATGGTGACAAAAATCATCACCAACATGACGAACATACACAACACAACCATGATAATCATACTGGTCACACTCATCATCATGGAAATTTTAAGGTGAAATTTCTTGTTTCACTGATTTTTGCGATTCCAATTATTTTATTTTCCCCAATGATGGGAATTGACTTGCCGTTTCAATTTACCTTTCCAGGATCTGATTGGATTGTCTTAGTACTAGCGACAGTTTTATTCCTCTATGGTGGACAACCATTTTTAGCGGGTGCGAAGAGTGAAGTAACTAGTAAGAAACCAGGTATGATGACGCTCGTTACTCTCGGTATTTCTGTTGCATATTTTTATAGTTTATATGCTTTCTATATGAATCATTTTACTGATGCAACATCTCATACAATGGACTTTTTCTGGGAACTAGCAACACTGATTTTAATAATGTTACTTGGACATTGGATTGAAATGAATGCAGTTGGAAGTGCTGGAGATGCACTTAAAAAAATGGCTGAGCTCTTGCCTAATACTGCAATTAAGGTAGTAGAAAATGATGAACGACAAGAAATAAACATATCAGATATTATGATTGATGATGTTGTTGAAGTTAAGGCAGGAGAAAGTATTCCAACAGATGGTTTGATTGTTAAAGGGCAGACCTCGGTTGATGAGTCTCTAGTAACTGGTGAGTCTAAAAAAGTTCAAAAAGAATTAAATGACAGTGTAATCGGAGGTTCGGTAAACGGCTCTGGTACCATTCAAGTTAAGGTAACAGCGACTGGCGAAGATGGATATTTATCACAAGTTATGGGACTTGTAGATCAAGCCCAAAATGATAAATCTAGTGCGGAACTTCTATCTGACAAGGTAGCAGGCTATTTGTTCTATTTTGCGGTTAGTGCTGGTTTGATTGCTTTTATTATCTGGCTTCTAATCAATAATGATGTCGATTTTGCACTTGAGAGACTTGTTACTGTACTGGTCATCGCTTGTCCACATGCCCTTGGATTAGCAATCCCATTAGTCACGGCGCGCTCTACATCTCTTGGTGCACAAAATGGTTTAATTCTAAAAAATAGAGAGGCTGTGGAAACAGCGGGAGATATTCATTATGTCATGATGGATAAAACCGGTACTTTAACTGAAGGTGTATTCTCAGTAAATTACTATGAAAGTTACGTAGATGAATTAAATGATGAAGATGTACTAAGTAAGTTTGCATCATTAGAAAGTCAGTCTAATCATCCACTAGCAAAAGGGATTGTGGATTTTGCTAAAGAAAAAGATACCTCATATTCTACTCCTCAGGATGTAAATAATATCCCAGGGGTTGGTTTAGAAGGTATGATTGATGATCAACATTATAAAATAACGAGTGCCTCTTACATTGATAACAATCAGATTGACTATAATAAATCACAGTTTACAGAGCTGGCACAACAAGGCAACTCAATTAGTTACTTAGTCCAAGATCAACATTTAATCGGCATTATTGCTCAGGGTGATAAAATTAAAGAAAGCTCTAAACAAATGGTTTCTGATTTAAAATCAAGAAATATTACACCGGTTATGCTTACAGGTGATAATAAAGAAGTAGCTGTAGCAGTTGCTAGAGAATTAGATATTAACGACGTTCATTCAGAGTTAATGCCTGAAGATAAAGAACGTATTATCCAAGACTATCAAGCGCGAGGTAGTAAAGTCATGATGGTGGGAGATGGTATAAATGATGCACCAAGCTTAATTAGAGCAGATATCGGCATGGCAATTGGTGCGGGTACTGATGTTGCAGTGGAATCAGGCGATGTGATACTCGTTAAAAGTAACCCATCTGATATTATTCATTTCCTATCTCTTTCTAAAAATACGATGAGAAAGATGGTACAGAACTTATGGTGGGGAGCGGGATATAATATCGTAGCGGTACCACTCGCTGCAGGTATCTTAGCATTTATGGGTCTCATTCTGTCTCCTGCTGTAGGTGCAATTTTGATGTCTCTGAGTACAATTATTGTGGCTATAAATGCATTTACTTTAAAATTAGAATAGATGAAATAAGCCCCACTTAAGTTAAGAAATCCAACTTAAGTGGGGCTTATTATCGGGAGGCTAAAGTTATTGTTCGCTAAAGAATGTGTAGAGTGCAGATAGTTCATCATTACTAACTTGATCTTCACTGAAGGCAGGCATCTGTCCTTGACCATTCCTTACAATTTCTTCGAAATCATCTTGACTTAAGCTCGTTCCTGCAAGTGCTGGACCCATATTACCTGAGAAATCTTCACCATGACAAGATGCACAGTTATCTCTCGCAATGCCTTCAGCGTCAACGTCACCACTCGATGCACTGCTATCTTCTTCTGTTGAAGCATCTTCTGTACTTTCTTCATCTGCACCCCCACATGCTCCGAGTACAAGCACCATAGACAGACCACCAGCCATCAACAATCTTTTGAAATTCATGAACTGACCCCCTAATATTTTTAAAGATACTATATATTTAATATACCCAACTTTTATAAAAATAGATCAATTTATGTATTTAATATAGAATGATTGACTTTCATTTTAGATGTAACTACAATGGTTACATGAGGTGATTGAAATGAAAATTAGCAGTCGTTTCACAGTTGGTGTTCATATACTGACTTTAATTAAGATTGAACGAGAATATACATTGTCTTCAACTCAGATTGCAGAGAGTGTAAACACTAACCCTGTAGTTATTAGAAGATTAATGGGTAAACTTAAAGAAGCGGGTTTCATAGAAGTTTCACGTGGAAATACAGGTGCTAAACTTTTAAAACCATTAGATGAAATCACATTGTTTGATGTGTACAAAGCTGTAGAAGTAGTAGAAAGTGGACATCTTTTTCAAATTCATGAAGATACCAACCCTAAATGTACAGTAGGTGCTAATATTCAAATGGTCTTGGAAGTAATTTTAGAAAGTGCTCAAGGTGCAATGGAAGCAGTACTAAAGGATGTTACTTTAGACAATATTGTTAATAAGATTCTAGTGAATAACGGATAAACTTATCCCTCTCTCTATAATGTAACTGTAATTGTTACGGTTACAATTATTGAACGTTATTTAATTCATTCAACCCACTCTACTATCTAAATTTAAAAATTTAGGAGGAAAATTTATGAAAATTGGAATCATCGGTGCAAGTGGAAAAGTAGGTAGTCTAGTATTAGAAGAAGCACTTGAAAGAGGACATGATGTAACTGCAATCGTTAGAAATGCTTCAAAAATAACAAATGACAATGTGGAAG
>NZ_JAVIYN010000012.1:0-76384 GCF_036665975.1 Jeotgalicoccus huakuii
CTTTTTAAACTATCATTATTCCTATGAGAATCAGCGCTATGCTTATGATTTTATCGTTAAAGAAAATGGTCAGGCAGTCAGAGGGAATGCCTCAATTTTAGAAAGCTATCACAGTTATGGACGTCCAATTGTCGCACCAGCATCAGGTACTATCTTTAAAGTATATGATGGGGTGAGAGATAATTCACCGATGTCGATGAATATGGATGTTCCAGAAGGTAATGCGATCATTATTCAACACGGTGTGAATGAATATAGTATGCTTGCGCATTTAAAAGCAGGTTCTATCTTAGTCAGTGAGGGGACCTACGTAAATCGTGGTCAAGTATTGGCAGCATGTGGTAACAGCGGGGCGAGTGATACGCCTCATCTACACTTTCATGTGATGGATGGGCCGAATCCAGACACTGCACGGTCATTAAAAATTAAGTTTGAACATGGTATTGAGCCTGAGCAAGGACAAACATTAAGGGGAGAATGAAATGAAGATATTGTTGTCAGTACTAATGTTTTTCAGTTTCTTTTCTAATAGTGAAACAGAGCCACTTCAAGGGGATACTAAAAACTTTGAAACAATCGATCAGGATGCTTTCTTACAAAATTTGAGTCAGTACTTAGATTCTTCGTTTACCTTTGCGGCAACAGGTGACATCTTAGTACATGACTATCTTTATGAAGACGTTCAAACAGAGGATGGTTATGACTTTGTATCTCGCGTAGAGACAGTTGCACCTTATTTACAACAACAAGATCTGGTCTTCTTAAATCAAGAAACACCGATAGGTGGAGAGGAATTAGGTCTTAGTGGTTATCCTACCTTTAATGCACCAGAAGAAGTCGCAGATTTACTAAGTTACTTTAATGCAGACATTGTTAATTTAGCCAATAACCACACACTTGATCGTAGTGCGGAAGGTATAGCTGCAACGACTGAAAACTTAAAAGAGAGAGATATTGATTACGTCGGTGCAAACGTAAGTGAGGAAGATAAAGACCGTGATCGTATTTTCAATGTCAATGGGATTGATGTTGGATTCTTAGCCTATACATACGGAACCAATGGTATTCCTGTACCAGAAGGACAAGAGTACTTAGTGAATTTAATTGATATGCCAAGTATTGTAGAAGATATTGAGCAGTTAAGGAGTCAAGTGGACGTATTAATTGTCAGCTACCATCAGGGTGTTGAATATGATGAGTTTCCAAGAGATGAGCACATACCTGAGTATCACACTATGGCGGAGGCCGGTGCAGATATTATTGTCGGTTCTCATCCGCACACCTTACAGCCGATTGAGCATTATGAAAGAGAAGACGGAAGTGAAGCGGTAATTGCATACTCTATGTCTAACTTTTTAAGTGCGCAACAAACATTAAATACTCGGCTCGGTGGTATTTTAGAAGTCACTGTGAAACAAGAAGGGGAGAATATTGATGTCGGCGATGTTAGATTCATGCCAACCTATGTTGATAGTAATGAATATGAAGACTTTTACCTCCAGCCACTCGATGCAATGGATATGACTGATGTCTATAGTGATGTGAGTGAGCACATGACAAGTTATAGTGACAAAGTCGAGGTTGTCCCTTACCTCGACTAGTCTTCAGGCTCTTCTTTTCTAATAATCGACATGATCGAGACGATACCTAATAAGATTAAAGTTAATATTAATGGTATGTTAAGTGAGGATGGTAGGAAATCCTGACAGAAATAATAAATCATGCCTAGCGCAATTAAAATGAGAATAATATTTAAACCCTTGCTAACTTTAAACATTTGAAACCACCTTTAAATGTTTGTTTTCTAACAATAATAGTATCATAATAGTGGTAGAAATGAATTGAGGAGAGAGAATTATGAATTATATTATGAGCATTCAAGTGTTGCCTTATCACCCTGGTGACAAAAAACTCTACTCGCACACTAAAGGGGCGATTGAGTTAATAGAAAACAGTGGTTTTACTCACTTTGTTGGCCCAAGTGAGACGACAGTTGAGGGGAATTTGGATGAGCTATTCAACCTCGCTAAAAAGATTAACCTCTACCTTGCAGAAGAAGGTTGCGAACATGTGACAACAAATATTAAGCTTGTTCAGTCTAAAGAAGAAAATCAGATTAAAGACATTCTAAAAGATTACTATGAATTTGAAGATGATGAATAAGAAGAGCCAATGTGCTCTTCTTTTTTGATATAATCGTGAGTAATACTAATAAAAAGGTGATTGTATGGGAGAATGTCCGCACTGTAAGCATGAGTGGACTTACAAAGAAAAACTATTAGGTTATGCATTAAAACCTCGGACACGTATTAGGTGCCCGAAGTGTAGAGAATACATAGAACCATCGACCTTATCGATAATCTATGATTACATTGCGATATTTCTTGTTGCCTTGTTTATATTTATACTAATACCAATTATGCAATGGCCGATGTGGCCATCGTTGCTCATTAGTTTTATCCTGTTTTTATTATATGTATTTTTATTCCAACCTTTAACGATACGTTTTAAACATTATGAATACAATATCAAAAAGAAATAAGACTTAAGGGGGATTATATGTTTTCTTTTCACAATACAACGGATATTCACTTTGGCGTTGGTGTGATTACTACGATTGAAGAAGTGTTGCAGGATGCCGGTTACGAATCTATTATTCTCGTTGCTTCAAACTCACAAGTGAAAAATGGGGTTAGCGACTTATTAAAATCATTATTATCGGGCAAAATTAAAGATACTGTTTCAAATATTGAACCCAATCCTACAGTAGACAATGTGGATAGTATCATTGAAGCATGTCTTAGTTTTAAGGCTGATGCTATCATTGCTGTAGGCGGTGGATCGACGATGGATGCTGCAAAAGCGGCAGCTGCAGCTGTTGTTCGTGATGTAGATGCTCGGACAATTATCGATGATAAGCGAGTCAACGGGGCACTTGATGTGATTGCATTACCGACGACGAGTGGTTCTGCATCTGAAGTTACACCTTTTAGTGTCATCAGTGATAAGGAACGTGGCTTAAAAGTATCCTTAAATAGCCCAGATTTATATCCAAAACATGCTTTTGTAGACCCAGAACTCACATATACTTGTCCACCATCAGTCACAGCGATTTCTGGTATTGATGTTATTTGTCATGCATTAGATTCGATTGGTTCGAAGAATCACAATCCAATTTCTGATGCGATTCATTTAAGAGCTTTAAAACTTGCCTTTGGAAATTTAGAAACAGCATTTAATGAACCGGATAATGTGACTGCCAGAAAAAACATGGCCTTAGCGAGTACTATGGCGGGTATTGGTTTTAGTCAGACTATGACGAGTGGATCACATGCGACGAGCTATTATCTAACTTCTGAATTTGACATACCTCATGCAGAAGCTTGTGCCTTTACGCTTGATCAGTGGGTCTTATATAATGCGGAAATAGATAATCGAATGGATAATATTAGTGCGGAGCTCGGTTTTAAAAACACACGTGAGATGTCAGATGCAATCAACGACCTAAAAGAAACATTAGGACTTCGCATGACATTTGAAGATTTAGATATTGAACGCGAGCATATCCCAGAAATTGCACGTCAAGCGATGGCAGCGGGAAATTTCAGAAATAATCTTGCGGAGCTAACTGAGGACGAAATGAATGAAATGTTGGAGAGAAAGTAGGGAATTTAGAGTGACAAAAAAGAAAATTCAAGTTGTTGGTGCAGTAATAGAAAATGATTTAGGTGAAATCCTATGTGCTCAAAGACCAGAAGGTAAAAACTTAGCTTTAAAATGGGAGTTTCCAGGTGGTAAAATTGAGGCAGATGAAACGCCTGAAGATGCCCTAAAAAGAGAATTAATTGAAGAAATGGCACTAGATATTACAATTGAAGATAAGATCACAACGACCACTCATGAATATGATTTTGGCATCGTTGAGCTGACGACTTACTTTTCTAAAATCAAGAGTGGCACAGTGGAATTACTTGAACATGTACAGATGAAATGGTTGCCTGCAGCTGATATCGATACTTTGGACTGGGCACCGGCAGATATTCCTGCAATTAAGATTATAAAAGAGAAAAAAGGGAATAGAATAGAGAATTAATACACAGGAGGGGTCACTCAATGGACTTAATTAAAGGTTTACTCGGTTTTATATTTAAAACTTTTGTTATTTTATTTGCATTAACGGCAGTGGCTGTCGTGGTTCTAGCATTTTTCCTTAAAAAGGACGTAGATGAAATCCGAGAGTTTACTGAAAGCATTAAAAACGACTTATATCGCGGAAGAGCATAAAATCTTGTCCGGAATATTCCGGACAAGATTTTATTTGTCATTGAGAGCTTGATCTAAGGTCTCGATGTTTTTAGCCATCATCGATTGATAAGTTGCATCTTCAGGATCGTTATCAGTCAGTGTTTCTAAATTATTGAAGTAGAGTGGCTCGGTGTTGGTTTCATCTCTGATGACATCGGTGACGGTCGATGTGACATTCGGTTCATATAATATATAAGGAATATTTTGTGCTTGTATCTGATCGATAATTTCAGTCAGTTCCTTTTGTGAAGGCTCTTGGTTGCTTAATCCATTAATACCAACCTGATGAAAACCGTATTGTTCGGCTAAGTAACCGAGAGATTCGTGAGAAATGTAGACATCTGTATAGACAGGATCTTCAGTAATTTCTGTGAGCTGTTTATCGATATCTTCTAAGTCTGCTTGTAAATTATTAAAGTTTTCTTCGTACATATCACTATGTTCCGGTTGAGCATCAATGAGCGCATCTTTGACAGACTCTGCCATAATTATAGCGAGATTTGGATTTAACCAAATGTGGGGATCCCCGCTACCGTGATCATGATTGTGGTCGTCATCATGCTCGTGATCATGGTCATCATGACTCGTTGAAATTAAATCGTCCTCATTGATGTGAGCTGTGGTTTCAATGACGTTCGTGTCTTCATTAATTGTATCTGTGATATTTTTGGCGATAGGGTCTAAATCATTTGAGGTCATCATGAAAATATCACCATCAGCATACTCCATCATATCTTTTTGAGTCGGTTCATAAGAATGCATGTCCGCACCAGCAGGGTAAATGGATTCGACCTCAACAGTATCACCACCGATTTCCTCTACAAAGCTCGTTAAGGGAAAGACAGTTGTATAAATATTTAGTTTACCATTGTCTTCTTCGCTTGAGTTGCTACATGCTGTTAAGAAGAGCAGGACGGTTATAAGATAGGGAAGAAATTTGATCATGTTTATAGTACTCCTAATTCCGTAATGATTACGATTTAAAATTATAGCGGACTGCTTGATATTATGCAAGTGATATTTAACTAAGAAAGTCTTGAAATTTTAGGAGAATCCTAGTAAAATAAATAAGGTGATTTAAAAAGCATATACTAATCATCTGTGAAATGGATGATCAACTGGCCAGTTGATTCGAGTATATTATCATTAATTATCGATTTCACTTAACAAAGGAGGCGACAGAAATGAGAGTAATCGTTACATTAGCTTGCACTGAGTGCGGAGACCGCAACTACAGCACTAAGAAAAACAAAAGAAACAATCCAGAGCGTATCGAAATGATGAAATTCTGCCCTAGATTGAACAAGTACACGTTACACCGTGAAACTAAATAATTACTTATAGCTATCATCAATTGATGATAGCTTTTTTTAATTTAACCCTTTGATTATGTTATAATGAGTCTGGGTCATTGACTAGTAAAATATTAATAGGGGAGTGCAATATATGACAGTAGTTATGGACGGCAAAAAGGTTGCCGCACACTTGTCCGATGAGATTCGTGAAGCACTAGAGGTTTCAGAATCACATGGTATTCAGCCTAAAGTGGCGTTTGTTAGAATTGGAGATTTATCCGATTCGATTTCTTATGAAAATGCCGCGGTTAAACGTTTTGAAAAATTGGGAATCCAGACTTCTCAGTTCCATTTTCCAGAAGATGTATCGACGAAAGTATTTCTAACAAAGTTTAGAGAAATTAATGAAGATTATTCAATACACGGTATCCTACTCTTACAACCTTTACCAAAACACATTCCAATGAAACGTGTAGCAGAAGTTATGAATTCATTTAAAGATATCGATGGAATGAAAGCATCAAATCTAGGTAAGGTACTCACGAACGACCCTGATCGTTTGGAACCATGTACACCAGCCGCTGTAATGAATATGCTTGATTACTATGACATCGACTTAAAGGGTAAAAATGTCACAGTAGTTGGTGCGAGTGCAGTAGTTGGTAAGCCGTTATCACTGTTAATGATGAACAGAGAAGCGACAGTTACTACATGTAACTTATACACTGACGATCTTGTTGAAAAATGTAAGAATGCGGACGTCATCGTTTCTGCAGCAGGAGCAATTAACTTGATTGATGAACCACACGTCAAAGAAGGTGCGGTTGTTGTCGATGTGGGTATTAACTTTAATGATGAAGGTAAGATGGTCGGCGACGTGAACTATGAAGCAGTTAAAGATAAAGCTTCATTCATTACACCAGTTCCGGGTGGAATCGGTGCAATTACAACGACAGTGCTTGCTTATCATTTAGTTAAGGCAACAGAACACCAGAAAGAACCTGTCTTGTTCTTAGAAAAACAAGAGAACTAATATTTATCGATTAAGATAATATCTAAAATATCTATAAAAGGGACGAAGATTAAATCTTCCTGTCCACACTTTTGACCAATGAGCATCAAGCTCCATTGGTCTATTTTTATGACTTCTAAATCTACGGAGAAGCGGGAACCATCATAGAAGTAGAAAATACGAACTGCACGTTGTTCATTGAGTGCTTTTTGGAAAGTAAATTCCATTTCGCTTAAACGATCATCAGACAGTTCCGGGCGTTCAATTTTAGTCTGATCATCCATGAGTTGCTGTACATTTTCAAACTGCTCAGGCATAGTAGCAAAAGGCGCCCACTTAATCATGCCGCGTCCATTGGGAATATTTGAATTTAGTTGATCCACGGGAAGTTGACGATAATCCATAACTTCAACCTTCTTTCTTAACTGCTTGTTCCCATTATACGAACATATGTTCGATTGTTCAAGTGGTGGATATATGGTAAATTAATAGTAATAATAAGCTGAGTGAGGACGAAAAATGCGTAAAAAATTAGTTTGGGGAATCATTACTGTCATTGTCTTGTCAGTATTGCTACTTCCTTTAGTGGATAAAACAGCAAGTACGACGCGGGTCATCATTGATAACACAACCAAAGAAATTGTCCATCCGTCTTGCTATGATCAAGCGGACTTAACGAATTGGATAGACGAAGTCTCATTTGGTAGAGCAATAGATGAATTAGAGTACGATGTTCGAGATGAATGTTCAAAAGAACACTTAGAAGAAGGTAAAACAAGCGTGTTGATGAGAGTACTGGAGTAGATGGATTGATGGGCGGGTCACTGTGAAGTCGACAACGGACCGCTAGGCGAATATCGGGTCACTGTGAAGTCGACAACGGACCGCTAGGAAAATATCGGGCCATTGTAACTCCCACAAAGTCGCACAACCATCAACAACCAATACTCAAACAACAAAAGAGAGCACCCAACTGAATTAAGCTGGATGCTCTCTCTTTTTCATAACAAACAAAAATTATTCTGATAAGGCTTTTGTAATGTTTGGAACGACTTGTTTTTTACGAGATACAACACCTTCTAGAATTGCTGTATTCTGATCAAGTGCAACATCAAAAGCACGTTCTACTGATGCAAACTCATTTCCTAATGCGAGTACCTTAGAGTTTGAGTTAAGAATATCAGTAACAATCAACGTAAATAGATCGTAGTTTTCTTTGTCGATTTCTGCATTGATTGCTGCTTCAATTTCCTCACGACGGTTGAATACTTCGTCTACATCGACAACGTTGACTTGGGCGATACGTACGCTTTTCTCACCGATATCAAACGTTTTTGCATCTCCAGTAATTAACTGAACTGCTGATTTGTCTTTAGTAGATGCACCGGCTTTAAGCATTTCAAGTCCGTATGCTTCAAGATCAACACCTGCTACAGCTTTTAATTCTGAAGCTGCATCGATATCTTCTTCAGTTGTTGTTGGTGATTTGAAAAGTAAAGTATCTGAAATGATTGCAGATAACATAAGTCCTGCCATTTCTTTAGACAATTCCAAGTTTTTCTCTTTGTAAATTTTGTTTAGGATTGTCGCAGTACAACCGACAGGTTCAGCACGGTAGTAGAGTGGACCTTCTGTTTCAAAGTTTGCAATTCTGTGGTGATCGAATACTTTTGTAACGACTGCATTTTCGATACCTTTTGCAGATTGTTGTTTCTCATTGTGATCGACTAAAATAACTTCGTCTCCACTCGCCACTTCTGTTAGTAAATCCGGTACTTCTACTCCGAATTCATCTAGGGCGTATTGTGTTTCACTATTAATATCTCCAAGGCGATATGCCTTTACATCTGAACCAAGTTGTTTCTCAATATCTTGTACAACAAGTGCAGAAGTTATCGTATCAGTATCTGGGTTTTGGTGACCGAATATTTTAATTGCCATTTACAGTCAATCTCCTTTTTCATGTGTGTAATGTTTTCTTCACTTAATATTTTAACATTTCTTAAGGGTGTCTTCTATATCTTCATATAAAGAGCGATATAACTGTGCTTTACCAGGTTATTTTATGTGATAAAATTAGATTATCTATAATTGTTACTCATGGGAGAGAAACGAATGTATAAATATCAAGATGACAGTTTTATGCTTCACACAGATCTATATCAAATCAACATGTCGAAAACTTATTTTGAACAAGGTATTCACGAAAAGAAAACGATTTTTGATCTGTATTTTAGACAGATGCCTTTTGGTAATGGCTATGCAGTTTATGCTGGCTTAGCACGCATCATTGATTATTTAAGAAATTTACATTTCTCAGATAGTGACATTGAATATTTAAAATCAATCGGTTATGAGGATGACTTTCTTGATTATTTAAAAACAGTGCGTTTTACAGGGACCTTACGTTCGGTAGTAGAGGGGGAAACGGTCTTTAACAATGAGCCACTTGTACAAGTAGAGGCGAGTTTGGTAGAAGCACAGTTAATTGAGACGGCACTTTTAAATATTGTCAATTTCCAAACGCTCATTGCGACAAAAGCAAGTCGTATTCGTGAGTTAGTTCCTGGGGATAATCTCATGGAATTTGGTACGCGTCGTGCACATGAGTTTGACGCGGCGATGTGGGGTGCGAGAGCATCGATTATTGGTGGATTTGATGGAACAAGTAATGTCAGAGCTGCTAAATTATTTGACTTAAAGGCAAGTGGAACACACGCACATGCGATGGTTCAAGCCTATGGTAATGACTACGATGCTTTTACAGCTTACGCTAAAACCCATAAGGATTGCGTCTTTTTAGTCGATACGTTTGATACATTAAAATCAGGAATTCCAACAGCAATCAAGGTGGCCAATGAATTTGGTAATAAAATTAACTTTGTCGGTATTAGAATAGATTCTGGTGACATTGCTTATTTAACGAAAAAGGCAAGAATCATGTTAGATGAAGCGGGTTACCAAGACGCTCAGATTATCGTGTCTAATGATTTAGATGAAGTGACAATTCTCTCTTTAATTTCCCAAGGGGCAAAAGTAGATGGTTGGGGTATCGGCACAAAATTGATTACTGCCTTTGACCACCCGGCACTTGGTGCAGTGTATAAGCTAGCAGCCATTGAAGGTGAAAATGGGGAGTGGTTAAACCGCATTAAAATCTCAGGTAATATTGAGAAGGTAACCACACCAGGGAAGAAAAAACTATATCGAATTATCAATAAGGATACAGGCATGTCTGAGGGAGATTACATTACAGTGTACGATGAGGAATTTGATTACTCTAAGCCACTATTGATGTTCCATCCCATTCATACGATGAAGCGTAAGCTCATTAAGTCATATGAAGCAGTCGATTTACTCCAAGACATCATCGTCGATGGAGAAGTTGTCTATGAGTCGCCGTCTGTTGATGAAATGAGAGAAAAATGTAGTGAAAGTCTCAGTCAAATCTGGGAAGAAACGAAGCGTTTCTTAAACCCACAAGAATACCCTGTCGACTTATCTAAAAAGCTTTGGAACGTTAAAAACGATTTAATTGAAGAATTGTCAAATAAGACCTTGGAGTGATTTTGATGTCGGATATCCAAAAGGAAATTATCGAGCGTCTTCATGTTAAACCAGAAATTAATTCACAAGAGGAACTCTCAGAAATCATTAACTTTTTAAAGGATTATGTCACTGCTCAACCTTTTATAAAAAGCCTCGTTTTAGGTATTTCTGGGGGACAGGATTCTACGCTTTTAGGCAAGATTGCACAGTTGACTGTAGCTGCTTTAAGAGAAGAAGGTAAGGAAGTTAAATTCTACGCAGTCAGGTTGCCTTATGGCGTGCAAGCAGATGAAAGTGATGCAAGAGATGCGGTCGACTTCATTGAACCAGATGAACGTGTCACAGTCAATATTAAAGATAGTGTGGATGCCTGTGTTGGCGCTTTACATGATAGTGGCTTTACCTTAAGCGATTTTGTTATCGGTAATGAGAAGGCACGAGAGAGAATGAAAGTTCAATATGCAATCGCAGCACATACAGGCGGTATTGTGCTCGGGACAGATCATGCAGCAGAAGCACTCACCGGTTTTTATACTAAGTTTGGTGATGGTGCATGTGATGTCGCCCCACTAACGGGCTTAAACAAACGTCAAGGGCGTCAGCTACTTGAATTTTTAAAGGCACCACCACACCTCTATGAAAAAATTCCGACAGCAGACTTAGAAAGTAACAAACCGCTCTTAAGTGATGAAGCAGCATTGGGTGTTAGCTATAGAGAAATCGATGATTTCCTAGAAGGTAAACCAGTATCTCAGCACGCTTTTGATACAATCATTAACCATTATAAACGGTCAGCTCATAAAAGAGACTTACCATATAACCGTTACAATTTACCTAAATAGATATATAAAGAAAGAGGGCTAACAACCATGTTACAAATGATTAACGAAAACCCGATGTTGATGATTTTAGTCATTTTTATCATCAACATTATTTACGTCACGTTCTTAACGATGCGTACTATTATGACCTTAAAAGGCTATCGCTTTGTTGCAGCTGCCTTTAGTATTTTAGAAACTTTTGTTTACGTCATTGGTCTAGGACTTGTACTCGATAATCTAGATCGACCACAAAATATCGTTGCTTACGCACTTGGATTTGGTGTCGGTATACTCGTCGGTACTAAGATTGAAGAGCAACTTGCTCTCGGTTATACGGTTGTTAACGTGACGACAGGTAAAAAAGATATAGATTTACCAAATGACTTAAGGAATTTAGGTTATGGAGTTACACACGGCCATCAATATGGACGTGATGGACAGCGGACAGTCATGCAAATACTGTCACCTAGAAAATATGAAAGAAAATTAATGGAAACGATTCGTGAGTTAGATGATAAGGCCTTTATTATCTCTTATGAACCGAAAAATATACATGGTGGTTTCTGGACTAAAGGACTTAGCCGTCGTCGCATGAAGAACTATGAACCAGAAAATGTAGAAGAAGTTTTAGAAGAAATATATGAGCTACAAGAACAGGATGAGGCTAATGGCACAACAGAAGCAACGAAAGAAAAAATTTAAGGTTGGCCCTGATGATACACTTTCAGAAGTCTTAGAGAGAATGAAGGAAGAAGGCTATCAAGTCACTAGACGCATGGAAGTTCCGGTGTTTAAAGAAGAAGGCGGCGAGGTCGTCGTCTCACATCAAGAGATTGTTTTTGAAGGTAAATTAATCAAATAATGAGGATGAGTAATTAATGATCAGTAGGTATACAAGACAAGAAATGGCAGACATATGGACCGAAGATAATAAGTACCGTGCCTGGTTGGAAGTAGAAATACTCGCAGCAGAAGCATGGGCTGAGCTTGGTATCATTCCAAAAGAAGAAGTGAAGAATATCAGACCGAATGCTCGTGTTGACGCTGATAGAATCCAAGAAATTGAAAAGGAAACAAGACACGATGTTGTCGCCTTTACAAGACAAGTTTCTGAAACTCTGGGTGATGAAAAGAAATGGGTTCATTATGGTTTAACATCTACGGATGTCGTCGATACTGCACAGAGCTATGTACTTAAGCAGGCAAATGAAATTATAGAAAAAGATATAGAGAATTTTATTGATATCTTGGCGGATAAGGCCAGAAAACACAAGCACACTATCATGATGGGACGCACACATGGTGTACACGCTGAACCGACTTCTTTTGGTATCAAAATGGCGCTTTGGCACCAAGAAATGGTTCGTAATTTGAAACGTTTTAGAGCGGTTAGAGAAGAAATAGAAGTTGGTAAAATGAGTGGTGCTGTCGGTACATTTGCAAATATTCCACCAGAAGTTGAAGAATATGTATGCCATCATCTCGGTATAGGGATTGCGGAAGTTTCAACGCAAACGCTACAAAGAGATCGTCATGCACACTATGTAGCGGTACTTGGATTAATTGCGACCTCAATTGAAAAGTTTGCTGTAGAAATTAGACACCTTCAAAAAACAGAAACAAGAGAAGTAGAAGAAGCATTTGCTAAGGGTCAAAAAGGCTCAAGTGCTATGCCACATAAGAGAAATCCAATCGGTAGTGAAAATGTGTCTGGTCTTGCGAGAGTGATTAGAGGTTACATCACAACAGCATATGAAAATGTGCCACTCTGGCATGAAAGAGACATCTCTCATTCCTCAGCAGAGCGCATTATGCTCCCAGATGTGACAATCGCTTTAAACTACATGCTGAACCGCTTTAGTAATATCATTAAAAACTTAACAGTCTTTGAAGAAAACATGAAAGCCAATATCGATAAGACATTCGGACTTGTATATTCTCAACAGATTCTTTTAGCTCTAATCGATAAAGGCATGTCTAGAGAAGAAGCATATGACTTAGTGCAACCAAAGGCGATGGAATCATGGGAAAGTAAGGTACCTTTACAAGAACTAGCAAGTCAAGATGAAAAAATCACAGCAGCGCTAACGAGTGATGAATTACAAGCATGCTTTGATGAGTCACATCATTTACGCCGTGTAGATACAATATTTAAGCGAGCAGGCTTAGAGTAAATGAGAACAATTAAATTTACTTTTGTCCTTGCTTTATTATTAGCTCTCAGTGCTTGTAGCGGCGAAGCATCAACTGAGGCAGAGGCAATTGACTTCAGTAAAAATTATGAAGCGCTCACGTTCTCAAACCTAGACATTCCAGTCAATGTCGAAGTGATCGATGGGGTGACTTATGCTGACGGTGTGTTAATCGTTAACAAAGAGATTCCGCTACCTGAAGATTACAACCCGGGTATGCAGCCAGAAGCGGAGAACGCTTATATGACAATGTTTGAAGATGCTAAAGAGGAAGGGCTCAACTTTGAATTGGTGAGTGACTTTAGAAGTTATGATTACCAGGCTGAGTTATATAATAATTATGTAGCGAGAGATGGTAAGGAAGCGGCTGACCGCTATAGTGCTGAACCAGGTCATTCAGAACATCAAACAGGTCTTGCAATTGATGTAGGATCATACGATAGTGCGGTACTCCTACAAACTTCATTTGAGTCCACGCCAGAATTTGAATGGTTAGAAGAAAATGCCCATCATTATGGATTTATTATTCGTTACATGAAGGGTAAGGAAGATATTACCGGCTACATGTACGAACCTTGGCATTTGAGATATGTTGGAGATAAGGCGACAGAGATTCATGAAAGTGGCTTAACTTTAGAAGAGTATTTCGACCTTATTTAAGGGCTCGTGTGGTGCGTAAAGCACCCACGGGCTTTTATGTTTTTTAACAGGCAAAAATGCTATAATTATCGTATGATTTTTATAAAGGACTTGTGACTATGTTAAGACAAGCAAAACATGTATTTAAGTTAGATCCACAGAAAAATATTACAGATGCATCACTTGAAGCGACCCTAACATCTCAGACAGATTTAATCATGATAAGTGGTACAGATGGTGTTACCAGACAAAACATTTCGGATTTACTTGAGCGTATCAAAAGCTTCAATTTAGACAAGTCTATAGCGCTTGAAATATCTCATCCTGATGCCGTTGTACCAGGTTTTGATTATTATTACGTGCCGAGTGTAATCAACACTAAAAATATTAAGTATGCACATGGTCTCTTAATTGAGGCGTTAATGGAATATCATGAGTTTATTGAATATGAAAATATCAGACTCTTACCCTATATCGTGATGAACGAACATTGTAAAGCATTTGATAGAGCAGAGTGTACTTTGATGAACGACGAAGAATTTCTAGCTGCTATACACATGTTAGATAAGTTATATAAAATGGATTTTATATATGTAGAATATAGTGGTACATACGGAGATTATGCACTTGTTAAAGAAGCATTTGATGCATGTGAAAACAGTCGTTTAATATATGGCGGTGGTATTCAGTCCCACTCAGAGGCAACACAGATGGCCAAAGCCAGCGATACGATCGTTGTAGGAAATATTGTCTACGATGATATAGAACTAGCATTGACAACAATCATTTAATAAATGGAGTTTTTTAAAATGGATTTAAGTGGAATGAATAAAGAACAACTACAAGCGATTAAAACTACAGAAGGGCCACTCTTGATCATGGCTGGAGCAGGGAGTGGTAAGACAAGAGTTCTGACACACCGCGTGGCTTATCTTCTAGATGAAAAACAAGTCCCATCTTATAATATTTTAGCGATCACTTTTACAAACAAGGCAGCAAAGGAAATGCGTGAACGTGTAGATAAGTTGATTACAGAAGATGCGAACAGAATGTGGATTTCAACATTCCACTCCATGTGTGTCAGAATTCTAAGAAGAGACATTAGCTATCTCGGGTACGATACGAGCTTTTCTATTTTAGATCCGCTAGACCAACAATCCGTCATTAAAGACATTTTAAAAAATAGAAACCTAGATGTAAAACAGCATAACCCAAGAAGTATCTTATCGGTGATTTCAGCCTATAAAAACCAATTGATAAAACCAGATCAAGCGATTCAAGAAGCAGGTGGCTTCCTAGATGAACTCTACAGTCAAATATATAAGGACTATCAAGAGGTGCTCTACCGTAATAGTTCTTTAGACTTTGATGACTTAATCATGCTAACAATAGAATTATTTGAAAAAGAAGCCAGTGTCTTAAACTACTATCAGTCGCGTTTTCAGTATATTCACGTTGATGAGTATCAAGATACGAACCATGCCCAGTATCGCCTGGTACAAATGCTTGCCGATAAGTATCGAAACATTTGTGTCGTTGGGGATTCTGACCAGTCAATTTATAAGTTCCGTGGTGCAGACATTCAAAACATTTTAAACTTTGAAAGAGACTACCCTGAAGCCACAGTTATAAAACTAGAAGAAAACTACCGTTCGACTAAGATGATCCTAGATGCTGCCAATGCAGTCATTGATAACAACACAGAAAGAAAACCGAAGAACTTACGTTCAAACAAAGGTGACGGGGCGAAGGTGGAAGTGAATGTCTCCTTTAGTGAACGTGAAGAAGGGCAAGCCGTTGTCCGAAAAGTTCAAGAGTTGAGTGATGAATACTCGTACGGTGATATGGCAGTGTTGTATAGAGCGAATGCTCAATCTCGTGCGGTAGAGGATGCCTTTGTTAAGTCAAGTATTCCCTATAAAATGGTTGGCGGTATGAAGTTCTACAGCCGCATGGAAATCAAGGATCTAATGAGCTACTTAAAAGTCATTCAAAATCCTTTTGATGATATAAGCTTCAGCCGCATTATTAATGTGCCTAAAAGAGGCATTGGGGCAAAGACCATTGAAAAGCTTCAAGCCCATGCAGATCAGTTGAACTCCAGTATTTACGATGCGATTCGTGACGCAGACTTTTTAGGCATACCACAAAAGACTGTTGTGAAATTAGTGTCTTTACTAGAAGTATTGGATAACTTAAAAGAGAAATCTAAATACTTAACGATGACAGAGCTCGTAGACGAAGTTTTAAAAGATACCGGCTATCACGACATGTTAGCACAGGATAAAACACTTGAGGCAAGAAGTCGTTTAGAAAACTTAGAAGAGTTTAAGACGGTCACGAAAGAATTTGATAATGAGCACCCTGTCCAAGATGATAATCTATTCGAGTTTCTGAGTGACATGGCTTTAGTTTCTGACCAAGATGGTGTGGACGATACGGTAGGTGTGACGATGATGACCATGCACGCTTCAAAGGGATTAGAGTATAAAGTCGTCTTCATTGTTGGTTTAGAGGAAGGTGTCTTTCCATCTAAACGCGTTCAATTTGACGACAAAGAACTTGAAGAAGAGCGTCGACTCATGTACGTTGGTGTCACACGTGCCATGGACCGACTCATCTTATCAAGAGCAGAGTCAAGAATGTTATATGGTCGAACTGAATCCAATATGATGAGCCGGTTTTTATCGGAAATTCCTGAAGAATTAGTAGAGAATCAAGGTGGAACAAAAATATTCGGTAACACGAATCAGTCGACACCATCATACGCGAAAGGTCCGAAAAAACGGTCACAGGTTATTCAGAAAAAGCCCAATGCCACATATAGTATCGGCGACAAGGTATCTCATAAAGTATTTGGTGATGGTATTGTTTCTCAAATTAAGGGTGAAGGTGACGATACGGAGTTAGACATTGTCTTTCATACCGCAGGGCCAAAACGACTTTTGGCGAATTTCGCACCACTCGAGAAGAAGGATTGAGACTAGATGAAAGAAAAAATTAGAGCCTTACAAAAACAATTAAATCAATATAATTACGAATACCATGTCCTTGATCAACCGTCGATCGAAGACACCGATTACGATAAGTTACTCAGGGAATTAATTGAATTAGAAGAACAATACCCTGAGTATAAAAGTGCGGATTCACCGACCGTTAGGGTCGGTGGCGCTGTCTTAAGTCACTTTGAGAAAGTGCGTCATAATACACCGATGTTAAGTTTGGGTAATGCCTTTAATGAAACGGACTTAAGAGCATTTGATAAGCGGGTCAAACAAGTTGTGAACAGTCCAACATATATGTGTGAATTAAAAATTGATGGTCTCGCCGTGTCGCTTACATATGACAATGGGCAATTTACCATTGGTGCGACACGAGGCGATGGTACAGTTGGAGAGAATATAACAGAAAACTTAAAAACCATTCATGCCATTCCACTCTCAGTGCCGACAGACTTATCCTTTGAAGTCCGTGGTGAGGCATACATGCCAAAATCTTCTTTTCAAAAATTAAATGAAGGACGTCTTGAAAGTGGCGAACAAGAATTCCAGAACCCAAGAAATGCAGCAGCAGGGTCACTAAGACAGCTAGATCCTAAGCTTGCAGCTAAGAGAAATTTATCAGTATTTTTATATAGTGTGACTTCACCAGAAGCATTAGAGGCTACGACTCAAAACGGTGCTTTAGATGCATTGGATCAGCTCGGCTTTAAAACCAATCATGAACGTCAGCTATTAAATAGCATAGACGAAGTTTTAGAGTACATCGATTACTGGACGACACACCGTTTTGAACTTCCCTATGAAATTGATGGTATTGTCATTAAGGTCAATGATCTACAAGAGCAAGATGAGCTCGGATTTACAGTAAGATCTCCCCGCTGGGCGATTGCATATAAGTTCCCAGCTGAAGAAGTGATTACTGAGGTCTTAGACATTGAGCTGACAGTGGGACGTACTGGTGTCATTACGCCAACTGCGATTTTAGAACCAGTTAAAGTTGCAGGTACAACAGTTGGACGTGCCTCGCTTCATAACCACGACCTCATTGAAAAAAGAGATATTAGAATCGGTGATAAGGTCGTCATTAGAAAAGCCGGAGATATTATTCCTGAAGTGGTCAAATCACTTAAAGAGGAACGAACAGATCAAGCGGTCTATGAAGCACCGACAACTTGCCCGTCCTGCGGACATGATGCGGTACATTTAGAAGATGAGGTTGCGATACGTTGTATTAACCCAGCCTGTCCAGCCCAGCTTCAAGAAGGCATAATTCACTTTGTTTCTAGAGGGGCTATGAATATTGATGGTCTTGGAGAGAAAGTGGTTAGGCAGCTATTTGAAGCGGATTTGATTAAAGATGTCTCTGATTTATATAGCTTAAAATATGAGGATCTAATTGAACTTGAGCGTATGGGAGATAAGAAGGTTCATAATTTGCTCCATGCGATTGAGGCATCAAAAGAAAATCCTTTAAATAAAGTATTATTTGGTTTAGGCATTCGGTTCCTAGGCGCCAAAGCATCCAGACTTATAGCAGAAGAATACGGTACAATCGATAAAATCCTCGAAGCCAAAGCTGAATCATTAATTGAAATTCCTGAAATTGGCGAGAAAATTGCAGACTCTATAGTGACTTATACTTCGAATGAAGACTTTAGAAAGTTGATTAAGAAATTACAAGATCAAGGATTAAGCTTTACTGAAGAAGTTCAAGAAGTAGCGGGTAACCTGTTTTCTGATATGACAGTGGTCTTAACTGGTAAACTAGAAGAAATGACACGTCAAGAAGCGGGAGCATATATTGAATCCCAAGGTGGTAAAGTCACAAGTAGCGTATCTAAAAGTACGGATCTCGTCGTCGCTGGTAGTGATGCAGGGTCTAAATTAGAGAAAGCCAAGCAACTCGGAATCGAAGTTTGGAATGAAAGAGAATTTATTGAGAAATTGGGGCAATGACAATGAAGTTTAAAACTTTAATGCTCGGCGGTGTCGCAGCCTTCTTACTAAGTGCTTGTGGTGAGAATGAGGCAGAAATCACAGAGCAGACCGAAAATTCTGGCCTTGAAAATGAAGTGTCAAATGTTCAGGTTGAAGAACAAGAGGATAGAATAACTTCAAGTGGTGACGAATTTTATCGATCAGTGGTACCTTATGAATTGTCACCAGCTAGAGGCTTATCAAGTCAAAACATGGTGTCTTCATACAATGTTGAGGAGTTTGAAAAAGGTTTATTTGAAGTGAGTAAAGGAGAGTTTCCTACGGATCAATTTGTCTTTAGAGAAGGGCAGATTATCTCAGAGGAGATGACTAGAGGCTACTTAGGCCGTCAATATACGAGTGAAGAGTTAGAAAATATGGAAGAAGATGAGCTATTAAGTTCAGATGCCTTCAGTAACTTAGGTTTAAATCCATCGACAAATGGTGAGACAGATCCTGAAGTAATCGCTGAAGAAGCACCGCTTTACCTCTCACATATTTTAGAGCAGAACTACTTGTCTGAAGATGAAGAAGGCAACTTAAACTTTGATGGTATTACGATTGGACTTGCGATGAATAGTGTTCACTATTATCAAACTGAGGAGTATGGCCAAACTCAAGAACAAGAATTAGACCCAGAAGTCGTCAAAGAGGAAGGCGAAAAGATGGCAACTGAGATTTTATCACGTATTCGTGCGAACGATGAATATGTAGATAAGAAGATTGTTTTCGCAATATTCATCCAATCATCAGATACTGATATTGTACCCGGTAATTTCGTCTCACAAGCCACAGTTGAACCAGGTGAAAATTCAATCAGTGAATTCACTGATATCAACGTACAAAATGTACTCTTACCTTCTAATGAAGCGTCTGAAATCTCAAGTGAAGTAAACAGTGAATACGAAACCTTTAACAGAGAGTTATCGTCATATTTCGATAGTTTTACGACATCGGTTGGACGTGGAAAATTTGTCGATAATAATTTAGATACGTTGACTGTTGAAATCCCCCTTGAATATAATAGCCGCGGAGAAATGATAGGTATGTCGCAGTTCGTTAGAGACTTAGTAGATGAACACTTTACCAATACTGATGTTGAAGTAGAGATTAAAGATAAGTCACAGGTCTATAGTGTCATCACGAGAGAAGGCGAAGGACAAGCGAACTTATACATCTTTGAATAGTGAGTTCACATGGTAAAGTCAAGGTAGATTTGGTAAACTAATAATATTGTAAAAACATAGGAGGGTCATTCATGATAGAACTTAACCTTGATAGAATTCGCCATGTTGCGAACCTATCAAAAATTGAGATTAAAGATGATGAGGAACTAAAGAACCTATCAACAAAAATTCAAAGCATTGTTGCACATGCAGATCAACTTAACGAACTTGATCTAGATCAGGTTGAGCCGATGACCCATGCACTTCAGGTTGAATCTAAACTGAGAGAAGATAAAGCAGGTCAGCCGTTAACACAGGAAGAAGCTTTAAGAAATAGTGAACATACAGAAAACGGACAATTCAAAGTTCCTAAAATGATATAAAGGGAGGGTCAATGAAGTGAATATTAATGAATTAACAGTTGAAGAATTATACTCAAAAATTCACAGTAAAGAAATTAAACCCTCTGAAGTAATAGAGGCTTTATTCAATAGAATTGAAAAGTACGATGGAGATATTAAAGCGTTCATCACACTGACAAAAGAAGAAGCAACAGCTAAAGCAGAAGAACTTGATCGTATGCAGGCTGAAGATCAAATGGATCAGGCATTATTTGGTGTACCATTTGGTATTAAGGATAATATTGTGACCAAAGATGTCTTAACGACTTGTGCGAGTAAGATGCTACACAATTTTAAACCAGTCTATGACGCAACAGTAATGAACAAGCTGAATAGTGAAAATGGTATTATGCTTGGTAAGTTAAACATGGATGAGTTTGCGATGGGCTCAACTTCTGAGACATCTTACTACCAAACAACTAAAAACCCTTGGAACTTGAACTGCTCACCAGGTGGCTCTTCAGGTGGTTCAGCAGCAGCAGTTGCTGCAGGTTTCGTACCATTTGCTCTTGGAACAGATACGGGTGGATCAGTAAGACAACCTGCATCCTTCTGTGGCGTAGTTGGTATGAAACCGACTTATGGTCGAGTATCTCGCTTCGGTTTAATTGCCTTCGCATCCTCACTTGATCAAATTGGACCTATTACACGTAATGTACGTGATAATGCAAAAGTCCTAGAGCTAATCGCAGGAGAAGATACTGAACACGATATGACGAGTGTTCAAAATCAAGAAATAGACTTTTTATCCGACATCGATAAGGATGTAAGAGGATTGAAGATTGCTTTACCTAAGGAGTTTTTAGGTGATGATGTGGACGAAGAAGTGACACAAGCTGTATTAGATGCTAAAAAACGTTTTGAAGATTTAGGTGCAACCGTAGAAGAAGTGGAGATGCCTAATCTTAAATACGTAGTAAGTTCTTACTACTTGATTGCTTCAAGTGAAGCGAGTGCCAATCTCGCACGCTTTGATGGTATTCGTTTTGGTTACCGTTCAGAAAATGCAAATACACTTGAAGAACTATATAAAAAGTCTCGTGGTGAAGGATTTGGTGACGAGGTTAAACGTCGTATCCTTCTCGGTACTTATGTTCTAAGTGCAGGTCACTACGATGCATTTTACGTAAAAGCACAAAAATTACGTCGCTTAGTTGCAGACGATGTTCAAAGAATTTTAAAAGATCATGATTTAATCATTGGACCAACGTCTACGACTCCAGCACATAAATATGACGAAGTAAGTATCGAAGGGACAAAAGAATATAAGAATGATATCTTAACGATCCCAGCAAACTTAACAGGTATACCTTCATTAAGTATTCCATGTGGCATTACTGAAGATAATCGACCAATTGGTTTACAAATCATGGGTAACCATTTCGAAGAAAACAAAATATATAATGCTGCTTATCAGTTTGAAAAAGTTTATAACTTACACGAAGAACTCAATAATCTAACGATGGGGGCGGAGTAAGATGCATTTTGAAACAATAATCGGACTCGAAGTCCACGTTGAATTAAAAACGGATTCTAAAATATTTTCAAATGCCCCATTACACTATGGACACGATCCTAACACGAATCTGTCAGTAGTTGAACTTGGGTACCCAGGAACTTTACCGGTCTTAAACCATAGAGCTGTAGAATATGGTATGAAAGCTGCCATGGCTTTAAACATGGAAATCGCCACAGATACAAAATTTGATAGAAAAAACTATTACTATCCAGATAATCCAAAAGCCTATCAAATTTCACAGTTCGACAAACCGATTGGTGAGCATGGTTCACTTGAAATCGAAGTCGATGGACAAAAGAAAAAAATCGGCATTACTCGTCTACATCTAGAAGAGGATGCAGGTAAATCTACGCATAAGGACGACTATTCACTAGTCGATTTAAACCGTCAAGGTACAGCCTTAGTTGAGATTGTTTCTGAACCGGATCTTCGTTCACCTGAAGAGGCTTACAAGTATTTAGAAAAGATAAAATCAATCATTCAATATACTGGTGTCTCTGATGTGAAAATGGAGGAAGGTTCACTCAGATGTGATGCGAATATTTCTATTCGACCTGTCGGACAAAAAGAGTTCGGTACGAAAACTGAGCTGAAAAATTTAAACTCATTTAACTTTGTCAGAAAAGGACTTGAGCATGAGGTTGAACGTCAGGAGAAAGTACTCCTATCCGGCGGTGTTATTGAACAAGAAACAAGACGTTATGATGAGAAGACAGGCGAAACAGTACTCATGCGTGTCAAAGAAGGTGCGGATGACTACCGCTACTTCCCAGAACCTGATCTATTATATCTACACATTGATGATGAGTGGAAAGAAGAAGTTAGAGCTACGATTCCTACATTACCAGACGAATTACGTGGGAAGTATATAAATGAATACGACTTACCTGTCTATGACGCAGAAATTTTAACGATGAGAAAAGAACTCTCTGACTTCTTTAGTGAGATGGTAGAATCTCATCAAGCAGACCCTAAGCTTGCATCAAACTGGCTGATGGGTAATGTTAATGAGTACGTAAATAAAAACAATGTGGCGATTGAAGAAACTGGAATTACACCAGAAAACTTAACAGGCTTGATTGAAATTATTGAAGACGGCACAATTTCAAGTAAGCAAGCTAAGAAGGTATTCACTGAGTTAATTAGTAAGGGTGGAACAGCGAAACAAATCGCGAAGGACTTAGGCATGGAGCAAATCTCTGATCCAGAAACCTTAACACAGATGGTGACTGAAGTACTTGATGCTAATGAACAATCAGTTGAAGACTTTAAGAATGGTAAAGACCGTGCGATTGGTTTCTTAGTGGGTCAAATCATGAAGAAATCAAAAGGGCAAGCAAACCCTAAAATGGTAAATGAAATACTTCTAACAGAAATAAATAAACGATAAGTTGTATATAAAAAAGGCGGAAAATCAAATGATTTTCCGCCTTCTTACTTACTGAAGTAAATATGCTTGAATATTATTTATTATTTCATCTTCAACTGCTGGATTCATCAGGTTTTCATCTGGGTTATAAGGGTTCTCAACAGAGATTTCTTGGTTATCAATATAGAAGAAATCATTGTTAGGGAAATATTCAGCATCATTACTTAACGTGTCCGCTAAGTTTTCATGTTCATGTACATTTGCATTACCAAGTATAATAACTGTCTTATCTGCATTGTATAGGTCCATGTATGCATTTCTTAAGTTATTCAAGTTACGTTCCGGAAGCACTTCATCATTATAGTCTGCAATTTGCATTGCATCCATAATCACAATGTCGCTATTGTCGTTGACAGTTAATTCGTTCATATCAACAGTGTTACCTGGCATTTCAATTTGATTGAACTGTATAGTGTTCGTATCGAGCTGTTGGCTTAATCTATCAACAAAGTCACTGTTGTAGTATGCAGGTGTTAATACGTCGACAATTAATGCTTCATTGTTAGCAATTCGCTGATCATACTGTTCTTGGATGCTAGACTCATTAAAAGCGATAGAATCTGGTTGTTCAGACGTCTCAGTTTCATCAGTCGATGCTTCAGAATCTTCAGCTGCTTCATTGTTCTGATTGTCTTCATTGTTTTCTGTTTCCGCACTTTCTTGGTCTTCTGTTGTTGTGTCATTTGACGCTGAGCCGGTATGTACGAAGTTAAAATACAAGCCAGCACCAAAGACGATAAGTAATATGATTGCAATAGCTTTTTTCATAGTATCTCCTCAAATAATAATATTGCCAATCATGAATATGTTATAATATTGGCACATAATTCTTTTACTGATTATTATACATGAAATAGATGTGAACGACATTATTTTAGGATGATTGTATGAATATAAAAAATTTAAATAGTAGTGTTAAAGATATATATATAAATCAAGCATTTGAAATATTAAACTTTTTTAAATCAATGATTATAGAAGTACATCATATTGGTTCCTCTAAACTTAGAAAGTTTCCTTATGATTGTGATTTGGATATTTTGTTTATCGTAAAATCTTATGATGATGTTAAGAATTTAGCAGATATATTGATTGCTGAAGGATATGTGCAAATCGATGATTTCTCAGATTTCTTTAGGGATGATATGGTCATCAGGCGAACGGTTGATGGAACGAATATTAATATGATTTTTATGAGTAGTGGTAGTAGAAAAAAGGAAACGGTCATTAACTGTACTGAATTTCTTGTTTTCGATAAAAACTACAGTGATAATTTAAAAATGCTTAAAAAAGCTTTTCTTAAGAGTGAAATTACGGAAGATGAGTACGGGGAGCGTAAATATCGTCTCTTTTCGATGATGAATAGAAATGAATCATCCGAGGGCGTATAAATTCATAATATAGAGGAGATATTTATGAAGACTGCGAGAATTATATATAATCCTACTGCTGGTAAAGAAACATTTAAAGATCAATTATCGAATGTGTTGACTCGATTTGAAAATGCAGGTTATATCACAAGTACACATGCGACATCTGGGCCGGATGATGCGACTTATGCGGCCAGGTTTGCCTGTGAACAAAATTTTGATTTGGTTGTTGCCATCGGTGGTGATGGTACTGTCAATGAAGTGATTAATGGACTGGCAGACTTTAACGAAAGACCAGACCTTGGTATTATCCCAATGGGGACTGTAAATGATTTTACACATGCCCTAACAATTCCAAACAATTTAGAAGAAGCTATCGATACGATTCTAAGTGGTGAAACTGCGAAAGTTGACTTAGGGAGTATGAATGGTAAGCACTTTATGAATATTGCTGGTGGTGGAAAGATTACAGAAGTGTCTTATGAGGCGCCGAGCAAACTTAAAGCAATGATAGGTTCTCTAGCTTACTATATAAAGGGTATAGAGCTGGTTCCACAAATGAGGAGTATCAATCTACGTATTGAGTATGATGATGATGTCTTTCAAGGTGAAGTCATGCTCTTTTTGATTGGTCTCACAAATTCCATTGGTGGTTTTGAGAAGCTTGTGCCAGATGCCAAACTGAATGATGGCTATTTTTCTTTGTTAATTATTGAAGATGTTAATTTAGCGGAGTTTGCTCATCTACTTTCCATCGCCATGAAGGGCGAACATTTAAAACATCCAAAGGTACATTACTTTAAAGCAAGAGAGGTCAAAGTATCATCTTTTGAAGAGGTACAGTTAAATTTAGATGGTGAGTTTGGTGGCGTATTACCGGCACACTTTAAAAATAAGAAAGAGTTTTTAAAAGTAAGGGTGCCGTTGGAGTTTTATCAGGAATTAAATGGTGAGGATATGGAATATAGTTTACCGGATACGGAACAAGAAATGTAAAGACAATAATCTGAGGGTGACTGCTTTGAAATTGACAATATTTTCAACTACGGATGTGCATGGTGCAATTTATCCTTATAATTATTTTATGAATGAAATGAAGTCTAATGCACTATTAAAATTTAAATCATATATTGAACATTATAAAAATATGCATCAAGATGAGTGCGTGATTACTGTGGATAATGGTGATTTGTTACAGGGTGATGTGTGGAGTGAATATGACAGCATACACCCTAAACAGGCACTCTTACCCTCAATTATCAACAATATGTATGATGTGATTGGTCTTGGTAATCATGAGTTTAATTTCGGCCTATCATTTTTAGGTGATTTCTATGAACAAGTGAATGTACCTATTGTTAATTCAAATGTCGATTTTAAGGATAGTGCGCTATCTTCCATTATTAAAAAGTCTTACATTATGAAAACAGAAATAGATAAGAAACCAATTAATATTGGATTTTTAAGTGTAGTCCCTACGCAGATTATGAAATGGGATAAATTTCATCTTTCTGGGAATGTTGATGTTCACCCTATGTCAGAAGCGGTAAAACAAACGGCAGCGGCTTTAAAAGAAGATGGGGCAGATATCATTATACTTTTGAGTCATACAGGAATGAGTAAAGCGGCAGATGACCAACATACGCACGGTGAGAACCAGGCTATGTTAATGGCACTGTTAGGCTGCATTGATGGTATTGTGTTTGGTCATACACACGACTTATTCCCACATGAAGATATTAATGTGCAAGATGAGCGCTTAGATCTATTTAAGGGCACATTTAATGGAATCCCCATGGTTCAACCTGGTGTGTCGGCCAGTCATTTAGGCTTACTATCTTTTGACTTAGAATATGACCAAGGATGGACAGTTACTGAAGGTAAATCTAGCTTAATTCCATCGTCTGATATGATGATTGATTACAAAGCCCTCGAAGAATTTGATTCTTATCATGAGAAAGTGAAAGGGTACTTAAATCAAGTGGTTGGTCACACTGATGTGCCACTACATACTTACTTCTCTAGAGTTTTACCTTCAAGAGCAGTCCAGGTCGTATCTGAAGCGGTCGTCTGGTATGCGAAAGGATTAGTAGAAGTTCAGGAAGAAAAGCTACCCATACTCGGTTTTAATTCCGCAATTAAGAGTGGACGAGACGGGAAGAATGATTTCACAGATATCCAAGCAGGTGACTTAACAGTCACAGACACAGTGAATTTGTATAAGCATGCAAACACATTGGTCATCGTTAAAATTTCAGGCAAAGTGTTAAGAGAATGGCTTGAATGGTCAGCTTCTTCATTCAATCAAGTCGGTGCTGCATCTCTGGTTAAAGAAAATCATTCGAGAGACGGTTTTCCAGGTTATAACTTTGATACTTTCTTTGATCTCACTTATACATTTGATTTAAGTGAGCCAGCACGATATAGAAGTTCTGCCCATCAAATTAGTGATTCTACTAGAGTAGTAAAACTTGAGTATGAAGGGCAAGCGGTTCATGATGAAGATATGTTTTTAGTTGCAGCAAATAACTATAAAGTTGCTTATGCACCCTTCTTAAGAGATGCTGAGATTATTTATGAATCTGCCTTATCTGTTAGAGATATCTTAACTGAGTATTTGAAGAATGGTGAGACTTTTACTGATAAAAAGCCGATGACACTTTTACCGCAGGGAACCTACCAATTTACGAGTGGGAGTCTAGGAAAAAAATATACAGATGACTTAGCGGTTAGACATATTGAAGATCACGGTGATGGTTTTTCGACCTATGAAATTGATTTATAAAATGAGACAGTTAGAGGTTTAATAATGAGTGTATTAAGAAAAAACGAACAGTATGAAGGGGTCGTAGAAAGCTATACAAAAGAAGGCATGGGTATCGTTAAAGTTAATGATAAGCCGGTCTTTATTGCTGATGTTTTAAAAGATGAAGAAATTCGTTTCAAAGTCTTGCAAGTCAAATCAAGATTTGCATTTGGTAAAGCCTTAAAGATAAATAAAGCCTCTGCAAATAGACAAACTCCCCCATGTCAGTATTACTATCAATGTGGAGGATGTCAGATTCAGGTGATGAATGCACCTGAACAGGCTAAATTTAAAAAAGAAGTTGTCGAGCAAAATATCAATGGACTGGCTGGTTTAAATTTGGAAATTAAAGACACGGTGACGGGTAGTGGGAATTATTACCGAAATAAGTCTCAAATTCCAGTTCAAAAAGTTGATGGTAAGCTAGTGATGGGCTTTTACAAACCACGTTCACACGATATTGTTGATATCGAACATTGTTATATTCAAAAAGATATTCATAATGATATTATGAATTTCGTTAAGAAGAAACTGATCGAAGAAGATGTCTCGATTTACGATGAAGTGAAGCATGAAGGACTGTTACGACACTTGATCATACGTTCGAATCATGATGATAGTGAGATTCAAGTCGTCTTTATTACTAATGGTAAGCGTAATGAATTTTTATCAATAATTAAAGCTTTAAAAAACGAATTTCCGACGATCAAGAGTATTGTGCAAAATATAAATGATGAAAAGACGAATGTGATATTTGGCAAGCGTTCAATTGTGCTCCTCGGAAAAGAATATATCACGGATACCTTACTCGGTAGAGAATTTAAAATTCGGGACCGCTCCTTCTATCAAGTGAATCACGAGCAGACTGAAAAACTGTATCAAATTGGTTTAGATCTCGCCGATTTAAATGGTGACGAGACGATTATCGATACGTATTCAGGTATTGGAACAATAGGGCTTGCTGCATCGGATAGGGTTAAGAAAATCATTGGGATTGAAGTCGTTGACTCTGCAGTAGAAGATGCAAAAGAAAACGCAAGGTTGAATGGTATTAATAATGCAGATTACTACTTAGGTAAGGCAGAAGAAGTGATGCCAAAACTGGTTAAATCCGGTATTAGTGCCGATTTGGTCTTTGTAGATCCACCAAGAAAAGGTTGTCATCAAGCATTCTTAGATTCCTTATTAGAAGTAGAACCGAAAAAAATTGTATATATTTCGTGTAATCCAGGAACATTACAAAGAGATATGAAGTATTTAGTAGAACATGGTTATAAAGCTAAATCCGTTGTACCTGTGGATTTATTCCCGCAGACGAAACACGTCGAAGCGGTTACTGTGTTAGAGAGAAAATAGGTAACAGAGAGGCTGTTTATTTAGCCTCTTTTTTATGCTCTGACATATTTTGATAGCGCTTCCAATTAATGAGGAGGTGAGTTATAGTTAAATATATAAGAATTAATTGATGAATTACTAAAATCTATAGTTTAGTAGGAGGTTGATGAATTTGAGAATTATGACAATAGTACTAGGTGTAATGCTGTTTATAGTAACAGGTTGTAGTAATAATGAAACGGGATTAGAAGGTAAAGAATTAGGTATCTCAAGTAATGACCCTACAATTTCGAAAGAAGAAAAAGAGAACTCTGAAATTAATTTCTCTTCAAACATGTTAGTCTTTGATTTTATTTCTTCAGATGAGGTGACTCTTTTGAATCTAGGTAATGAATACACAGGTAGTTACAGCTTAGATGGTGAGAATCTAACAGTTAATCTAGAAGATGGAGAATCAAATTTAAGATTGGACTTCGTAGAATTTAAAGAAACACCAGATGAATATTATAGCTATAGTGGAGTAATTGATGATGGAGAATTAAGTGAAGGTGATGAAACCTCTCAATTATCAAATATCTATAATAATATTTCGATGGGAGAAACTTATATATTTCTAGAAGAAAAGTAATCTACAAATGTTAGCAACAAGTCTAGGCAAAGATCTTAACGGTCTTTGTCTTTTATCTTATATACTGCATATTGCGTATTGTATACTATATACAAATACAAGGGGGAATTGTTTGATGTGGAATAACAATCAGTTAAGTCAAAGTTTAGGCATTAAATATCCAATTATTCAAGCCGGTATGGCAGGTGGAATTACGACGCCTGATTTAGTTGCTGCAGTATCCAGTGGTGGAGGGTTAGGCAGTATCGGCGCAGGTTACATGAGTGCTGAAAAATTAAGAGAGACAATTCAAGAAGTTAAAATATTAACGGACCAACCTTTTTCAGTGAATCTGTTTACGCCTGAAGTTGTTCAAGTAGATCAAAATGAAATTGCTCAGGCAAATGAGTGGTTAAGTAGATTTAGAGATGAATTGAACATCAATGAAACACCTTCAGTTGCAAAAATTACTGATGAGAATTTTAAACAACAGGTCGAAGTTATTATTGAAGAGAACGTTCCAATTTGCAGTTTTACATTTGGTATACCTGATAGAGATATCATAAAAAAATTAAAAGAGAAAGGCATAATTATTATAGGTACCGCAACTACTGTAGATGAAGCAATTGCCAATGAATTAGCTGGTATGGATTTAATTGTTGTTCAAGGCAGTGAAGCGGGTGGACATAGAGGAAGTTTCTTAAATAATGAAACACTACCGATGATTGGCACCATGGCTTTGGTACCACAAGTTGTAGATCATGTTGGCATACCGGTTATTGCAGCTGGTGGCATTTCTGATGGACGTGGAATCATTGCGTCTCTTGGGCTCGGTGCAGAAGGTGTCCAATTAGGTACAGCTTTTTTAACGAGTGAGGAGAGCGGCTCACCACAAGTTGCAAAAGAAGCAATCTTAAATGCACAAGAAACTGATACTGTATTGACCACGACTTTTAGTGGCAAGCCAGCAAGAGGTTTACTGAATGATTTTATAAAAGAGATGAGTCAGTATGAAGGGAAAGTCCCTTCATATCCAGTACAAAATAGTTTAACACAGCCGATTAGAGCTAAAGCATCAAAATTAGATCGTCCTGAATACATGTCGTTATGGTGTGGACAAAATTTAAGAACCTCAAAAGAGATATCTGCCAAACAAATGGTTCTAGATATGGTTACTCAAGTTGAAGCTATCATTAACAAGTTATCCAAATCTTAAATAGAGCAATGGAAATGATGATTGATTTTGGATAAGATAAACAATAAGTAAATATAAATTCATTTTTTTCAGGAGGAAGCATTTTGAAGTTTATTTCATGGAACATAGATTCACTAAACGCAGCACTAACAAGTGATTCTGCTAGAGCATTATTATCAAGAGAGGTAATCAAATCCATTCAAGCACACGACGCTGATGTAATCGCGATTCAAGAAACTAAATTATCAGCGAAAGGCCCAACAAAAAAACATGTGGAAGTTTTAGAAACAGCCTTTCCTTCTTATAACATTGTGTGGCGTAGTTCAGAAGAACCTGCACGTAAAAGTTATGCTGGAACAATGTTCTTATACAAAAATCACCTAGAACCTGAAGTTCATTATCCATCAATCGGTGCGCCAACAACAATGGATGCAGAAGGACGAATGATTACTTTAGAGTTTGAAGACTTTTACTTAACTCAAGTGTATACACCAAATGCTGGGGATGGTCTTAGAAGATTAGCAGACCGTCAATTATGGGACATTCAATATGCAAATTACTTAGCTGATCTCGATGAGAAAAAACCAGTTTTAGCTACGGGTGACTATAACGTTGCACACAAAGAAATAGACCTTGCAAATCCAAAAAATAACCGTCGTTCTCCAGGCTTTACTGATGAAGAACGAGAAGGATTTACAAATCTGTTAAACAAAGGTTTCACTGACACATTCCGTCACATTAATGGGGATGTTGAAGGCATGTATACTTGGTGGGCACAAAGAGCGAAAACAAGTAAGATTAATAACTCAGGATGGAGAATTGACTATTGGTTAGTTTCAAATCGTTTAGCTGGACAGGTACGTAAGTCTGAGATGATTGACTCTGGTCCAAGACAGGATCATACTCCAATTTTAATGGAAATTGATATATAGGTGAGACTTTAAATCGAGTATAATGATGGTAAGTAAAAACTAGGGGGAATTACCATGGGAGAGACAACAAGTTTCATTAGCCCGGATAATTATTGGGTGCTCTGGGCTATATTAATTGGTTGGGCGGCTGTCGCTATTGTTCTCGAGCAAAAATACAGTTGGGCATCAAAGTTATCTGGAGCAATAATCGCTTTAGTGGGGGCCATGCTCTTAAGTAATACTGGCGTTATTCCGCTCGAATCACCAGTTTATGATGCAGTATGGACTTATGTGGTGCCACTTGCAATACCACTTTTACTATTCCAGTCGAACGTTATTAAGGTTTGGCAAGAGAGTAAACGCCTGTTAATTATCTTTTTAATTAGTACAGTTGGAACAGTAGCAGGTACGATTGTTGCATTCTTCTTACTAAGAGAGTTTGTACCACAAGCGAACTATATCGGTGCCATGTTAAGTGGTTCCTACTCTGGTGGTGGGGTTAACTTTGCGGCAATGGCGACTCGATTTGACGTGCCACAAGATCTAGTATCTTCTACAGTCGTTGCGGATAATCTATTAATGGCAGTTTATTTCTTTGTTCTTATATTGATACCGACAGTATCATTCTTTAAAAACAAATTCGGCACACCACACATGGATGAGAATGAGTCTAATGGAAAAAGCGATAATCATGCTGCCTCATATTGGAAATCTAAAGATATTTCATTACAAGATATCGCCTTAGCATTTGGAACGGCCTTTATCATTGTAGCAGTTTCATTCTCTATTGCAGAATTCTTTGCCAGTGTAATCCCGGAGGATAGCAATGTTTTCTTATCTGTCTTAAGAGGTATTATCGGTGATAACTACTTAATGCTCACAACGTTAACACTAGTACTTGTAGCAAGCTTCCCTAAATATTTTGAAAACATTGCGGGATCACAAGAATTTGGGACGTTTTTCATCTACATATTCTTTGTAGTCATTGGTGTACCTGCATCGGTTCCATTAATTATCCAAAATGCACCAATAATCTTAGTGTTTGCAGCTGTTATTGTGTTGATTAATATGATTATCTCATTTGGCTTCGGTCGATTATTTAAATTTAATTTGGAGGAAATCATACTTTCGAGTAATGCAAATATCGGTGGACCAACAACCGCTGCAGCAATGGCGATTTCAAGAGGTTGGACAAAATTAGTTGGACCAATACTTATCATCGGTACATTAGGTTACATTATCGGTAACTATATTGGAACATCACTTGGTGTATGGTTTACATCTATGATGTAGGTGAATATTTAAAGCGACGTGAAATTAGATTTTCACGTCGCTTTCTTTTTATTTATAATCTACATCTTTAATGTAGTCTAGTTGTTCAAAACCAAGGTTGCCACCAGTAATAACAAAGCATACTTTGTCTTTAGGGTTAACCTCTATTTCTTTATTAAGTACTGCACCGACACTCGCAGATGAGGAGATTTCAGCTAAGATTTTTCCTTCCATTAACAATAACTTTTGTCCCATTTTCATTGCTTCTTCAGTTGCTGTATGGAAGCTATCTACATATTTTTCAACGATTGGGAAGGTCTTTTCACCTGGCACTACAGTCACTAAGCCATCAGCGATTGTCCCTTTATTTTCAACTTGTGTAATTTTCCCGTTCTTAAGACTTTCATTATATTTCGGTAAATTAAATGGCTCAACACCATGAACTTTGGCACTGCTACCTGATTCTTTAATCGCAGTTGCGATACCGGATAAGATCCCACCACCTGAAGCGGGCACAAAAATTTGATCGACATCAGGTAATTGTTCTAAAATCTCTAATCCAATTGTGCCTTGTCCTGCCATAACTCTATAATCATTAAATGGGTGAATTAATTCGTAGCCATGTTCTTTAGAGAGGTCTTCAGTTAACTTAAAACGTTCTTCAACAGTCGTTGGAATAATTTCTGCCCCGTGTTCTAAAATCTTTTCCTTCTTGAATGCTGGAGCCGTATCTTGAACAGCGACGACTGCTTTAATACCTAACATTTTTGCCCCATAGGCAATGGCTTGACCATGGTTACCTGAAGATGAAGCAATAATGCCTTTACTTAACTGTTCGTCAGAAAGTTGAAGTAGAGTGTTCATCACACCACGAAGTTTAAAAGCCTTAGTCAATTGCATATTTTCTAATTTAACGTAAACTTCGCAACCTAAGTATTCTTCTAGGTTATGTAATCTTAAAAGTGGTGTCTCTACAGTATACGGTGCAATACGTTCACGAGCTTCTTTGATATCAGCTAATTTCAATGTCATAATACCATCCCCTTTTCTTATTAGTTTTATCATAACGCTTTTTCAGAATAATAGAAATATATGAATTTTGGTATATTATTAAAAATACATTTATAATAAGAGACAGAAGTATTTCTAGGAGTGTATGAAATGTACGTTGACCGTAAACCATCTATAGATATTTTAGATTTAAAAGAATCAATGGCGAATAGAATTAAGGAAAGAGAGCACTTCAATTCTCTTGAATATTTTGATCAACTTATAGACTTTGTAGAACTCAATCATATATATTCTTCAGCTTTAGAAGAAGTCACAACGAAATTAAAAATTTTAGACGATGAGTTTCAAGTCATTCACAAACATAATCCCATACATCACATGGAGAGAAGAGTGAAAGGCACTCAGAGTTTATTGAGTAAGCTAGAGCGAAAAGGTCTAGATATTAACGTTGAAAGTGCTAGGAAAAACATTTTAGACATCGCTGGTATGAGGGTAATCTGTAATTATATTGAAGATATCTATGTGCTAGAATCCCTATTTTTAAAACAAGAGGATGTTAAATTATTAAAAAGAAAAGACTATATAGAACATCCAAAAGAAAATGGTTATCGTAGTCTTCATATCGTTGTATCAATCCCTGTGTTTTTATCGGAAAGAATTGAACACACACCTGTGGAGATACAAATCAGAACGATTGGTATGGATATGTGGGCAAGTCTTGAGCATAAAATGCGCTATAAAAATACTAAGAAAGATACGAAAACGTATCAAGATGCTCTATTAGAATGTGCCAGACAAATTTCAGATGTGGAAGATAAAATGCAAAATATGCATAACGAGATCGAAAAATAAGTAGGGTAGAATCAGGAGAATTTTATGACGCTAGACAATTTTTTAAATGAGTTGAGAGATGAACTCGGTATTTTACCGGAAGAACAAAGAGATGCAATCATCGATCGTTTTAAAGTGCAAATCGAACGAGCCAAAGATTTAGGAGATAGTGAAGCGGACTTGTTAAAAGTCTTGGATGATCCAAAAAAAGTGGCTGAGAAATATATAAGAGATACCGTTGTTGAAGAAGAAGCTACGGAGGAAGAAAAGATTGTAGAGGTTCCGGAAGGAGAAATCCAACCAGTAACAGCGGATTTTGCATCTGTGGTTAATCAGTATGATATTCAAAAGCTGATGGTAAGCGGGACGTCGGTCGATGTCAAAGTTGAGGCTGGACATAAGCTTGGATTTAAATTTATATCGTATTCACATAAAGGAGATTTGAGCTATCAAATTAAGGATGGTCGGTTGAACATACTTCATACTGGACAAAAGAAAAATGTAAGAGTGCATACGATTTTTGACTATATGAAAAAAAGAAAACAGATGCGAAATGATGAGCTGACAATCATTTGGCCGAAGTCATTAGATGAGTTGAATGTGGATTTAAGACACGGCAAAATCAGTTTGGCACATATCAATGCTAAAAATCTAAGACTTCATAGTTCTGAAGGAATGGTCGAAGCAACAAATGTGAAAAGTGATAATGCAGAGATTAAATCAGCCATGGGGCGTCTTATTTCACGAACAAGTCAGTTTAATGAATTATCTATGAAAACAGAGATGGGTAAAATTATTTTAGAAGATGTTGGGTCTGATTACTATCATCTTATTTCGGAGCTCGGGAGTATTAATCTGACTGGACTAAAAGTAGAAAGTAACGTGAAAGCAATCAGTAAGATGGGCGCAGTTCATGTTAAATATAAAAAAGCACCCCAGTCCACTAAAGTCGTTGCGAAGGCGAATGTCGGTAAAGTACATAACGACTTGGCAAAGATTGAAATTGTAGATTCTCGTTATAAGGCAGAATATAAAAGTGAGATGGGTTCTGTGAGAGTTAGCTTGTTGTAGGGGTTTTATTGTTTTTGGGATGGTGATGAGTTCAGTTTGTCACCATCTGATGTGATTCGAAAAGTGATGAGAAAGTGTCATTCCCATCCAGAGTGATTAGAGTGGTGATGAGAAAGTGTCATCTCCATCCAGAATGATTAGAATAGTGATGAGAGACTGACATTTCCATCCAGGGTGTTTAGAATGGTGATGAGAAAGTGTCATCTCCATCCGGCAACACAACATAACCAAAATACTATAACAAAACCAAAAATTAGGGTGGAAATCATATCAAGATTTCCACCCTAAAATTTTAATAGTCTTTTCTTCTAATCAATAACATGCCCAATACTGTGAATAATAGAATGGCAACAATAGAGGAGATGTAAAATGAAGTTTGCCATTCAAGCGTATTAAGAAGATCTGGCAAATAGTAAAGTGGCAGGCTATCTTCTAAAAAGTTTACGACTGAGTCTGGTATCTTATCCCAGAATAATAAGCCGTTAAATAGACTCGGGAGTAGCACGATTGAAATCAAAGAGATAATAAATAGTGCTGCAAAGTTAGTAAAGTAAATACTAATTAATAGGAAAAGACCACCATAGAATAATGTGTAAATGACATAAGTGACTGGAATTTTCCAGTATAGTGCTGCATCAAAGTCTAGTCCAGCATAGGTTGAAAGTGCATAAGTGGAAGCTAGGCAGACGAGTCCAAATAGTAATCCAATACAACCGATGGATATTATTTTACTCAAGAAATATTTCATTCTATTTCCTGATTGATTCATCATTAAAATAATCGTATTCTGACTTAAGTCTTTAGTAAAAGCTAACATAGCATTAATCACGACGAGTAGGGATCCGAAGAATGCAAAGAATGCAATCAGTTGTGTCGTATCAAATGGTGCTTCAAAATTTGCGACTGAATATGCAATGGCACCTGCTGGTAAGATGCACAGGATTAGTGAGAAATAAGTGAACCAACTTCTTAAAGCTGTGAGTAAATCGTATGTTACTATTTTACTAATCTTCATTATTATTTCTCACCATCCTTCATTTGACTAAAGTAATAATCCTTAACAGATTGCTTATGCTTATTAATATCCACCGGATACACGCCGTCAACACTGAGTGCTTTTAAGATATCCTGCAGTTTATGAATCTGACGTGTTGAGATAATGGTATCATTCATTTTAGCTTGACTATCAATTTCCTTAATAATTTGTTTGGCAAGTTCAATATCTTTAATGTCAAACACCAAGGATAGGGTACTTTGAGTCGACAGTTCAGCAATGTTTTCCTTATTGCTTAAAACCCCTTTGTCGATAAAAACAATATCATCACTCACTGCTTCAATATCTTCCAGTTTATGACTCGATATTAGAACTTTCATATTTTGAGACTGAGCTAAATCTCGTATGATTCTTAGAACTTCTATGGATCCATCAGGGTCCATGCCATTCGTCGGTTCATCCAAAATTAAATAGTCAGGCTTTCTAGCTAAGGCAATCACCAGACCTAATTTTTGTTTCATACCCATAGAGTAGGTCTTCATTTTTTTATTTACATAGCCAGACATGCCTAGATCTTCTAGGAGACTATTAATATATTGCTTGTCATAAGCAGTGCCATTAATATTCGTGAAATACTTAATGTTATATAGACCAGAACGATTTTTATAATATTTTGGTTCCTCAATTAAATAACCAACTGTTGCTTGATTATCAACAGTCACATCTCCTGAATAATTAGGAATAATGTTGCACATAATCTTCATCATTGTTGTTTTACCGGCACCATTCTTACCAATCAGTCCAGTTACATTGGAGTCGAGCATAAAGTTGACTTGGTTTAATACTAAATTGGATTTGTATTTTTTTGTTACATTGCTTAGTTCCATCTGTTCGATCTCCTTTACTTAAAGATTTTTTTCAGCTTCTTTTTTTGCTTTCTCTAGGTTTGAATAGGACATAAAGAAAAATATACCCATTATTAAGAAGATAAATGGTGGTACTACTCTCATAAGCGCAAAAGGTAATTCAAATAAAAATGCACGCCAAAATTCAAAGCCTTCCATATCAAACAAGCCAGGTGTTAAAAAAATTGCGCCATCGTAGGTATTGAAAAATATAAAAGTATAAATCAAAAATATAAGAGCAAAAGTTCCTGTGTATGAAGCAGCGCGTTTATAAAAACCTACTTTTGACTCGACATCTGAAAATAGTTCATCGTTGCCATCTTTAACTTTCGTCCATGTGTGAGGTGTCATTCCAAAGCGGCCACCACGGACATGTTCCCATCCCAAATCTTCATGAATTGACACATATTCATGATACTTTTCTGTACTCATGCTATTGCGATAATCAAGTCGAGTGACATAATTTTTGTCACTTTTTTCAAATACAAAAATAAAATCCATTGGATTTTTGACAAGTTTATAACCTTGTTCATTCATTTCGTTCAACCATTTTTCTTGTTTATTTGGGTTTGTGAAATACTTATATACTCTCATCTTTTTCAACTCCTTTTTCGTAAAGCGTAATAATATGATGTAACCTTTCGTTTTCTTTCTTTAAAATTTCTTCACCGAGTGTAGTGGTCTGATATACTTTTTTTCGTTCGCCAGGTTCTGATAAGAGTTCTATATAACCGTGTTTTTTTAAGTTCTCTAAGGCACCATAAAGCGTCCCCGCTGCGATGTTAACTTCTCCCTGACTCATTTCACTAACTAACTGCATAATGCGATAACCATGTAAAGGTGTTCTGAGTGCGAGTAATATTAGATGCATGGTCTCTGATAAAGGAACTAATTTAGGTCTCATATAATGTTCTCCTTTATATAGTTGTTCTGTATAGTTTAACTATATAGTTAAACTGTATAAATGTCAACTGTATAAAATTGATGAAAATTTAATCTATTTATCATTTTTCTTTCACGATAATTTAGGAATAGGTATGTATCATGTGGCAATAAGCGGGTGATTAGACGCTTTGAAAGGAAAGATAATCATGTTTTTAAGATTTTATAGTAGAGCATATCAATTCTTATTAAAAAGTATGGCACCATTGTTTAATTGGCAGCCTGAGACGGTTCTTAATTGTGCCGGATGTATTGAAAAATTAGCGCCAAAATTGGCAGATGATAACATAGATAGAGTACTGATTGTCACAGACGAAAAAATATTAAATGCTGGACTTCTTAATTCACTTTTAACGTCTTTAAATAAAGCAAATATTATTTATTATATCTATAAAGGTGTAGAAGAAAATCCAACAGTGTCACATGCTAAAGCGGCAAGAGATTTATATTTAAGAGAGAATTGCCAAGCAATAATTGGTTTTGGCGGTGGTTCTGCCATAGATTGTGCCAAAGGTGCTGGGGTTTTATCCACAAATAATATGGAGCATTTAAGTGAATATAAAGGATTTATGAAAGTGAAGAATAAGCTACCTTACTTAGTAGCAGTACCAACGACAGCAGGAACTGGAAGTGAAGCATCAAACTGTGCAGTACTCAGTGATGAAACTGGTGAGAATAAATTCGTGATCACTGATGCTAAACTCATGCCGAAAACAGTTGTCTTAGACCCTGAACTACTGATAAGTTTGTCGAGAGAAATGACAGCTTATACAGGCATGGATGCTTTAGTGCATGCCGTTGAAGCTTATATTAGCCAAAATTCCAATAAGCAAACGAGAATGCTAAGTGAAGAAGCAGTGGAACTCATCTTCAAAAACTTGTATGAATCATACCAGGACGGTAGTAACATGACAGCAAGAACAAATATGCAAAGAGCATCTTATTTCTCTGGTAAGGCGTTTACAAGAGCTGGACTCGGGAATATTCATGCCTTGAGTCATTCAATTGAGTTAAAATATAAAATCCAACATGGTCATGCAGTGGCCTATTTAATGCCTTATGTATTAGAGAAGTACGGTAGTAAAATTAACAGTCAACTAGCGAAACTTGCACTGATTGCAGGCGTTTCAGAAGAATCGGATAGCATTGAAGAAAGCGCGCAAAAATTTATTCATGGAATCCGTTTGTTGAATGAAAAAATGAATATTGAAATGCCATTGAATGCATTAGCTAAAGAAGAGGTTGGTTTCTTAGCTAAGCTTGCATACAAGGAAGCGAACCCTTACTATCCAGTCCCTGTCATGTTTAATAAAGATGATTTTCAAGGATTGCTTGAACGCGTTTTTATCAGTGAAAGAAGAATAGCTTAAGCTATTCTTCTTTTTTTATTAATAATAAATCATGCCTTACTCTAAAGTTTTATTGACTTTATAGTGTAATAAGCATAAAATTTAATTGATAATGATTATCAATATTATAATAGGACAGAGGGAAAATAATGAAGAAATTACTTTCGATTATGTTAGGTGTATCTATCTTTTTAGCTGGATGTTCAAATACAAGTGACGATACTGCACAAAATGAATCTGAGGAAGGTGCATCAGAAGAGGGTGAGGAGCGCGTCCTTACAGATGATTCAGGTAATGAGGTAACGATTCCTAGTAATCCAGAAAGAATAATTGGTACATATTTAGAAGATGATTTACTAGCGCTAGAAGAAACACCAATTGCGCAGTGGACAGTTGGAGAAAATAGTGTCCAAGATTATTTACAAGATGAAGGTCTTGAAGGATTACCATTAATGCCTTTTGACTTACCATTTGAATCAGTAGCAGCTGAAGAGCCCGATCTACTACTTATCAGTTCTGCAGATACTGTAGAAGGTGACAAATACGAAAGCTATTCTAAGATTGCGCCAACATTTGTTGTAGACAGTGGCTCATATGATGATTGGAGAGACCGTTTGAAACGTGTTTCAGAAGTATTTGGTAAGGAAGATTTAGCCGAAGAAAAGATTAATGAATATAACGAACTTGTAGATCAAGCTTCTACTGAATTATCTGAAGAGGTAAATAATGAGTCTGCAATTGCTGTATGGTACACTGGCGGTTCCTTCTTTATTTCTAACAAAGACAAGTCAAGTGGTGAAGTGCTATATAATGATTTAGGTTTGACAGCACCAGACCTAGTTGAAGAGCTATCAGCGGATAACGAAACACCTTGGATTGAAGCTTCACTTGAAAGTTTTGCAGAATTAGATGTGGATCATATTTTCTTCATTGCTGATGCTGAAGGGGATAGTGAAAAAGCATTAGCAGATGATGTGTTCCAAAATATACCTGCTGTCGAAAACGGTAATGTGTATGAATTAGAGCAAGGAAACAGCTGGTTATATAGTGGATATATTGCGAATAGCTTAATCGTTGAAGATGTGGAAGAAGCATTGGGTACAAATTAAGGAGTGTAAGGAATGTCACACAATATATATGATGTTACAGTGATTGGCGGTGGGCCAGCCGGACTATTTAGTGCCTTCTACGCAGGGCTTCGTGAAATGAAGACGAAGATTATAGATGGCCAGGAAAGGTTAGGCGGAAAGGTACATCTTTATCCACAAAAAATGATTTGGGATATTGGAGGAACGGAGCCATTACCAGCAGGTAAACTGATTGAAAAGTCTATTGCACAAGGTTTGACTTTTGATCCGGATGTAGTGCTCAATACCATTGTTACAAATATTAAAAAGGATACTGATGATTACTTTACGATTGCCACTGAATCTGGAGAAGAACATTATTCTAAAAGTGTGATAATTACCATAGGCGGCGGTGGCATGATTCAGCCAGTTAAACTAGATGTTGAAAATGCTGACCGTTATGAAGGTAAAAGTTTACATTATGCAGTACCAGATATTATGAGCTTTAAAGGTAAAAAAGTGTTAATTACAGGAGGGTCATACTCAGCAGTAGACTGGGCTAATGATTTAACCCCAATCGCAGGAGAAATCAACTTGATCTACCGTGGTGATGATTTGACCGCTCATGAAGCAGAGGTCAGTCGTTTGAAGAAGAATGGTGTTAAGATTCGTACTCAATCAATTGTCACTGGGGTAAGCGGTGAAAATAACCTTGAAACTGTTGATATTAAAAACAAGGTTACTGGTGAAGAAACAACGGAAACTTTTGATGCGATTATTGTTAACCATGGCTATGATCAAAATAACCTCCTGTTTAGAGAAAATCATTTAGGACTAAATTTAGAAAATGATTTTTATATTAAGGCTGCACCCACTGGATTAACAAATGTGCCAGGAATATTCGCTGCAGGGGACTGCATACGTTACGAAGGTAAAGTCAATCTTATTGCTGGTGCTTATGCAGATGCGGTTAACGCTGTAAATAACGCTAAGACACATTTAGATCCTGAAGCAAACCAATACGCGATGGTGTCATCACACAATCAGCGATTTAAAGAAAAGAATAGAAAAATTATGTATGAAGATTAGGATGCCCTTGTGGGCATCTTTTTTTCGCTTGCAAGTCCTCTAGTCTATCAGTAAAATTGTATGAACGAATATAAGTGTGAGGCGATTGAAGTGGCAAAAATAAATAATGATCATATAGAAACATTTGAAGTAAAGATCAATGACTTTGATAGGAAGGGCTCAGGTAGAGGTGTAGCGTATCGAGATAACGGAGGTCATAAACCGCGTCAAATCAAATTGACGATTCCACAAACGATTCCCGGTGAGAAGGTACTTGTTGATGTACCGAATCCGACGAGAAAACGTGGCACAGTGATGCCGAAAGAAATTATTGAAGAAAGCCCAAATAGAATCACACCACCCTGTCCTCATTTTGAGCTTTGTGGCGGCTGTGTATGGCAGCACTGGACGTATAATTCACAATTAATTGAGAAGACGAATTACGTGAAGCGTGAGTTAGACAGAAATGGTTTTGATGAAAACATCGTTAAAGATGCAATTGGTATGGAAAAAAATCCATTTGAATACCGTAACAAGATGGAATTCACCTTCGGACAGAACGGTGAATTAGGAATGCATGAACTTGGTAATTTCAGAAAAGTCATCGACTTAGATACTTGTCTGATTGCAGATAAAGATATGGTGAATGCAATGTTGACTGTATCTGAGTGGGCACGTAAGTACGATTTACCCGGTTACCATAAAGAGAATCATACAGGATTACTGAGACACTTGATGGTCAGACGTTCTCAAGAAACAAAAGAGATGATGTTGGCTATTTTCGCGACAGAAACACCTGATGGCGAGTTAAAAGATAAAATCGACGAGTTAGTAGCTGATATAACCGCACAATTTTCAAACGTGAAAAGCATGATGTGGATGGTCAATACAGATATGGCTGACCGAACACAATCTGAGGATACCTATACTTTATTTGGTAGAGATTACATATATGATGTCATGTATGGTTATAAATATCGAATCTGGTTCGATACTTTCTTCCAAACAAATCCAACACAGGCTGAAAAGCTAGTTGACTTAGCAATCGAAATGGCAGAAGCAACAGAAGATCAGAGAATGATTGATCTGTTTTGTGGCGTAGGTACATTCTCACTACCATTCGCTAAGAGAGTGAAAGAACTTGCAGGTATTGAAATTGTAGAAACTTCTATAGAGTCAGCTAAAAGAAATGCTGAAGATAATGGCATCAATAACACGTACTTCCTTGCTAAAGATGCAAGAAAAGGCATGGACGAAGTATTAGAGACATGGGGTAAGCCAGACCTATTAATGCTGGACCCACCGCGTTCAGGTGCAGGCGGTAAGGTCATGAGAAGAATTGGTAGACTTGGCACAGAGCGTGTCGTTTATGTATCATGTAACCCGGAAACATTCTCTGATGATATCGTTTGGCTCCGTGAGTTTGGTTATGAGTTAAAACAAGTTCAACCTGTGGACTTATTTCCGCATACAGCCCATGTTGAGGTCGTGAGTTTACTAGAAAAGACTTCTGAACCAACGATGAATTAAGTATAAAAATTTTCATATAACAATATAGATTATTAGTATTTGTGATTCATTCAAATTTCCCTAACAATAAATGTAACAACTTAAAAGGGGTTTTTTACAATGAGTCATGTTGCAGAAGGGAAACTATTAGATTCAGAGTTACTGGGAGAAATTAGAGAGAAATTTGCTTACATCGATACTGATCCATTAACTAAAGAGCACAGAATATTTTTAGATAATGCAGGGCGTTCTTTTAGACTTAAGCGTGCGAATGAACGATTTGCTGAAGTAGATTTAATTCCTGACCATCCGATGAGGGGACATCAAACGGCTGTATATTTGTCGGATATTGAAAAACAAGGTATTGACGATATCAGAACAATATTCAATGCGAAAACTGGGGCGATTGTACCATACTATACGGCTTCACAGGCAATGTTTAATCTAACAGGTATAGTAGCAGAACATGTTGAAGGGACTAATAATGTAATGACAGCCTTGGAGCACCCTTCACTTTATGATGCTGCTCAATTTTATGCAGATAAGTTTGGAAAGGAACTCCGTGTTGCACCGACAAACAAAATCACTGGTGGTGTCGATGTCGAGGAGATTACAAAGTTAATTGATAAAGATACACTCTCTTTAAATTTCATCTATGCATCAAATATATCTGGCGCCATTTTAGATGTAGAAACAATCATTACAGCTAATCTTATCTTAAGTCAAAATGTTGAAAAGAGAGAAACTGTTGATAGTATAATATTAAGTGCTTCTGAACATGGTGGTAAAATCATATCTAATGGCAAGGCAGATGATTGGGGATATTCAGCTATATTTAAAGATTTAGATGATGTAACTTGGGAATTAATCGCTTGGAATGAATGAAAAAACAAAGAGGAGAATGCACAATGATTAAATTAGTTAAAAATAAAGATCAGGTACACGAAATTACAAATGACAAAAATGTAATGACTACAGGTGCTGCACAGGACAGTGTGACTGAAGGCTATAGTCCTATTGATTACATTACTAGTTCAGTTGCTATGTGTATGGCACTGACATTAGATACTGTACTAGATCGTGGGGATATCGAAGTTGATTCCTATGAGATTAAAACATCTGCTACAAAAGCAAATACAAGCCCATCAAGACTTGAAAAAATTGATGTAGAGATTGAATTTAAAGGTAATGTCGATGAAGCCACCAAAGAAAAACTAGTCCTAATTGCCAAACGTGGTTGTACGATTGGCAATACCATTGAACATGGTGCACCTGTGAATGTGACTTCAAATTAAATAATGCGCCCCCTAAGTGTATACTTAAGGGGGCGCATATCATATTTAAAAGATGTGGACTTTCTTATTTTACTATCTATTTTAAGCGGTAGTAATGGCGTTTACTGCTAAAATCGCGTCAGCAATTTGTTCAGGTGTTAGTTCAGGATTCATATTATGTGAAGTTTCACCTTCAGCAGTTGCAAGTTCTCCTATTTTAATTAAATCTTCATAAGGTGCGCCATCTAAGTGCAGATCTTTTAATGTTGTTGGTAGTTCAATTTCTTTGAAAAAGTCTGCATAGCGTAAGATTTCTTCTTCAGAATACCCTTCTAAAACAAGTTGAGTTAAGATTCCATAAGCAACTTTTTCACCATGCGTTAAGTGATGAATATCTCCACTTAAGGCTGTAAATCCATTGTGTACTGCATGAGCTGCTGCAATTCCACCATTCTCGAAACCTAAGCCGGAGAGGAGGGTATTCGCTTCAATAACCGCTTCAACTGGTGGCGTCACTAAGCCTTCTTTTGCAGCTTTATATGCTGCTGGACCTTGTTCAAATAAAATTTCTTCTGCTTTCTCAGCAATCGCTTCAGCAGCTAATGTCGCTCTACCACCAGCCATTGTTACAGAATTACGCTTTCTAGAAGCTCTTGATTCAACGAGTGTTGCCATTGCATCACCCATACCTGAAGCGAAAAGAAGTATTGGTGCACCGACAATAACCTTAGAATCTACAAGTACTAAATCAGGGTTTTTATCGTAAAATTTATAACCCTCAAATACACCATCATCTGAGTAGATTACAGATAGGGCACTCGTTGGTGCATCTGTTGATGCAGTCGTAGGGACGACAATAACTGGTAGGTTAATTGAATCACTCACAGCTTTAGCGGTATCAATAGTCTTCCCACCACCAACACCGATTACGACATCAACACTGTTGTCTTGACCAACATTCGCCAATCTTTCAATTTCATTATTTGATGATTCACCCGAGAAAGGCTCATAGTGGAAATCTAAACTAGCATCTTGAAGGCTCTTTTCAATATTTTCACCTGTTATATTCCATACATTTTCATCAGATAAAACCAATGGTTTAGAACCAATTTTCGCAACTTCTTCACCTATCGTGCTAAGAATTCCAGCACCTTGGATATACTTTTTTGGGGAAATAAATACTCTTTTTTGTATATTATCATTCTCCTTTATATATTGTGAAAAAATTAACAATATTGCTATAGGTTCATTATATCAAGATAGTTCAGTAAATTCAAATAATTAAATTAAAGTTTATCTAAGAATATAAAAGCAATCACTAATGAGGTTATTCACTTGGCCTTGTTGACAGTATTTTAGACGGATGTTAATCTGTAAGCAATCTAAGAAAGAGGTGAGCCAATCACATGAAGTTCTAATCCTATTTAACCAAAAACCACGCAAGTGAATAAGTATTTATATTGAATGCTTATTTGTTGTGTTTGTTTTTAGAATAGGATTGGATTCGATATTTGTGTTTGGGTGTATAGTTGGGTGAATTCTGTCTGCCTATCTATAATCATCTCAATGTGTGGATACCTCCTATTCTATTTAGAAATAGGAGGTATTTTTATGCCTCCATTTAAGGAGTAGATATTATGCAGTTACTTGAAATTATGAACTTAAAACATTATGTCAGAGACCGCTTACTGTTTGAAGCCAATCACTTACATGTAGATGATAATCAAATTATCGGCTTAGTTGGGGATAATGGCAGCGGTAAGACCAATTTACTAAGCATTATAGAAGGTACAATTACAGCAGAAGAAGGTACGATTGATCGAAAAACGACTGTTGAACTCGTACCTCAGATTAAGAAGATAGATGATGAAAAAAGTGGAGGTGAAATGACTCAAGCTTATATACAACAGGCAATTAATCATTCAGCCGGCTTATTATTATTAGACGAACCTACAACGCATCTAGATTTTAAACATATCGATTGGTTGAAAGAAAAATTGAACGGCTTGTCTGGAGCTATGATTATCGTCTCTCACGACCGTGATTTTTTATCAGCAATGTGTACTGATATTTGGGAAATAAATGATGAAAAAATTGAAGTTTACCATGGTGGCTATGAGACGTTTATAGAAGAGAAGGAAAAGGTAGAACGTCACCAAATGGCAGAGTACGAAAAGTATGAAAAGAAGAAGTCACAACTAGAAGAGGCAATTAAAAAGAAGGAAGAAAAAGCAGCACGGGCAACAAAAGCACCAAAAAGAGTGTCAAATTCAGAAGCGAGTCAAATGGGGGCAAAGCCATATTTTGCTAAAAAGCAAAAGAAATTAAGAAAAACAGCTTCAGCTCTAGAATCACGCTTAGACCAACTAGAAGAAGTGAAGAAACCAGAAGCTCAAGCACCTATAAAAATGCAAGTGTACAATGAAGAAGCTTTAAAAGACCGCATCATTATCAGAGGAGAGAAGGTAACAGGTAATATTGGTGAGCGAATATTATGGTCACCTTTTAGCTTCAATATTAAGAGTGGTGAAAAGGTCGCGGTAATTGGAGAGAACGGGTCAGGAAAAACGACTTTAATCAATAAAATTTTAAATGATTCAAATGAGATAACAGTATCTCCTGCAGTGAAAATAGCATATTTCTCTCAACATCTGACCATAGTAGATGAGGAAAAAACGATTCTAGAAAATATGAAAGACCTCTCATCACAAGATGAAACGACAATACGAACCGTCCTGGCGAGAATGCACTTTTGGCAAGATGATGTATTTAAGCGAGTTGGTGTCTTAAGTGGGGGAGAAAAGGTGAAAGTCGCCTTGGCTAAGCTATTTTTAAGTGACGTCAATGTGCTGGTATTGGATGAACCAACGAATTTTCTTGATATTAATTCATTAGAAGCATTGGAAGCATTAATGAAATCTTATAAAGGAACAATAATTTTTGTTAGTCACGACCGTATGCTTTTAAAGAACGTTGCCAGTCAAATACTCTCGATTGAAGATAGACAGGTCATAGAGTTCGATGGGACATTCGCTGAATTTGAAAATAGAAATACGGAAACAAAAAGGGATATTAAAAAGGAAAAATTGCTGCTGTTAGACAATAAAATAGCAGATGTTCTTTCACAGCTGAGTATCGAGCCATCAGAAGAATTAGATGCAGAGTTTCAAGCACTTCTTAAGGAGAAAAAGCAGTTAGAGTATGATGATTGATAAAATCGCGAACTCGAAAATAATACGAATACCCGCAATCAAAAAAGCTGGACCTCGAATTAAATTCGAGGTCCAGCAAATAACAATCAATATCATTTTTCTTCTGCTAACCGTCTCAACTCATCACGTGTTTCTTTTGGCAGACCTTCACCGTAGTCCATCATTTTTACAATATCCTTGAAGGCTGCTTTAGGTATTTTGAGGTCATCCAGTTCATCGATAGTAAACTGTAAATCAATCTGATCTTCGTCACCGCTTTGTAGTTTTGCTACAAAATCTGGCTCAGTGATAAAGGGACTAGAGGCACCGACCATATCTGCATACACGAGTGCTTCTAGGGCTTTATCTGGAGAGTTGATACCACCAGTTGCCATCATTGGTACTCGGCCTTTAACGTGTTCATAAACGACTTTATTGACAGGCTGACCCTGATATTGGCCTTCTGCACGCACTTCATTTTGGTAGATGTTGCGTCCCCAAGAGGCGATGGCAAGGTAGTCTAGTCTTCTAATCTTTTCAATCTCATCTACGAAATTCAAGAAGTCTTCTAAACTGTAGCCCACTTCGTTGCCGCGTGTTTCTTCAGGTGTACCTCTAAATCCGAAGATAAAATTCTCATCAGCTTCTTGATCAATTACATCAGAGACAGCTCGAATTACTTCTAGACCAAATCTTGAACGGTTTTCTAATGAATCACTTCCATATTCATCCGTTCTTTCATTGGAAAATTTAGAAAAGAATGTTTGAATTAGTAGACGCTGAGCAGCGGATACTTCAACACCATCAAAACCAGCTGCAATTGCCCGTCTGGTTGCATCAGCATAATTTCTAATTACAAGTTCAATTTTTCTTTTCGTCATCGGTAAAACCTGATGTTTTATAGGTGTGTTTAAGGACATAAAGCTTGGACCATAAACGACACCCAAATCCATAATCGCAGTATTGGCGAACCGGCCTGCATGAGTCAATTGAAGAATGGCTTTACTGCCATTTACTTTCATTGCACTTGCTAGTTTTGTCAGTCCTGGAATTGTTCGGTCATCTGCTACTGAAAACCCATACTCAAATAGCTGACCATAGGGTTCGATGTAAGCAGCGCCAGTGACTTGTATAGGCGCGGATGTTGATCTTCTTAAATGATATTGTTCATCTTCCTCGGTAACCAAACCATCCCGTGTAGAAGAGTTTGTAATCATTGGGGATAGAACAAAACGGTTTTGAAGCTCACTACCGTTTGGTAACTTCAGAGGTTCAAACAAGGGTGAATACTTTTTGTTCATAGTATAACTCCTTCGTACATTTTCTTTTCGTTAATTTAATATTAATGTGCTATAGCATAAAAATCAAAGTAATGATTCTAAAGTTACTCGTAAAACAACTCAATTGACGATAAAATTTACCCTAGCTATAATTAATATGATTAACATATATTGTATTTGAAGGATAAGTGGAAATAGTGAAAATAAACTTGCTAGATTATGCAGTGATTGATGAAGGTCAAGATGCGACTACTGCTCTAAAGGAGACTGTCAGACTTGCCCAAAAAGCAGAAGATTTAGGTTTTTACAGGTTTTGGATGGCTGAACACCATGACGTAAATGCTTTTGCGAGTTCGAGCCCTGAGATGATGATGATGCATATTTTAGGCCAAACGAAACGAATTAAAGTTGGCTCAGGTGGTGTGATGCTTCCGCATTATAGTCCTTTAAAAGTGGCTGAAAATTTCAGAGTCATGGAAAACCTTTATGAGGGGCGTGTAGATTTAGGCTTTGGAAATACACTCGGGACGCCAGAAGTAAATAAAGCAATGAATGAATATAGACCTAGAAAACAGAGATATGAAGAAAATATTTCAGATATTAAGAAGTTTCTCTGTAATGAAGATGATGAAGCGCACCGTTTTAATCATGTTCGGGCGAATCCACTCGGTGAAAGTAATCCAGAAATGTGGGTATTATCTACAAGCGTTAAATCAGCTGAACTTGCTGCACGGCAAGGTATTGGCTATACTTTTGGCTTATTTCCACATGCTTCGAGAGATAAGACCAATGTTGGTAAACTCGCAGTTGAGAAGTATAGAGAAAATTTCATACCATCAAAAGTGATGGCAAAACCGACCGTGATGATCTCACCATTTGTCGTTGTTGCAGATACAGATGAAGCGGCTGAACATATGGCTAAGGCTTTAGATTTATGGTTACTTGGTAAAATGAATTTCAGTGAATTTGAAAAGTTTCCATCGGTTGAAACTGCAGAAGAATACACTTATACTGTAGATGAAGTGAAACGTCTGGAATCGAATCGTTCGAGAATGGTAGTAGGCAGTGCCAAAAGCGTTAAAGACCAACTCGATCAACTTGTAGAGAAAATCGATGCAGATGAACTGCTATTAATTCCCTTAATGCCCGGGGCTAACAATCGACATAGAGCATTGGAATTGATAGCTTCAATATATAAATTATAAATAAAAGGATGGTCTACAATGAGAAAAGTTGCGAACTATTTATGGGTTGAAAAAAATGGTGAAGAATATACATTAATCATGACACCAGAACTACAAGATGATATCGGAACAGTTGGTTTCGTAGAATTTACAAAAGCAGAAGAAATTGAGAAAAATGACTCACTATTAGAATTAGAAGCTTCAAAAACAGTCTTAGATCTAGCGTCACCACTAGCAGGTAAAGTAGTAGCAGTGAATGACAAAGCTACAGATGAGCCAACACTTTTAAATTCAGCTAAACCAGAAGAAAGCTGGGTTGTTAAACTTACAGGTGTGGATGAAGCAGAATTTAACGCATTGGCCGATGCATAAGTAAAATAATATTAGGGCCTGCATTCATAGATACACTTTGAATGTAGGCTCTTTTTTTAGGTGATAATATGATGAACCAAACAGAACGATTACACTTCTTGATTTCATATATGCTACAAGAAAAAGGAGAGGAACAGGTAATTCCGAAGTCATTTGAAGAAAGATTTAAAATGTACCGAGGACTTGCCAATGAAAGACCAGCCAAGAAAATTAGTCGTGAATATTTAGACGTTCAAGATATGTTTCTTAGAGATTATAACAAAGAAAATATTGTAGATTTTAAAGACTTGGAACCGATCGATGATGCGATTTATTTATGGCAAGGTGATATTACTACATTGAAAATAGATGCAATTGTCAATGCTGCGAATGTAGATTTGATTGGTTGTTTGATTCCCAATCATAACTGTATCGATAATATTATTCATACTAAAGCGGGTCTTCAACTTAGACTGGATTGTGCAAAAATAATAGCTAAACAAGGCCGTAAAGAAGCGGTCGGGCGAGCGAAGATTACTGATGGTTACAATCTCCCTGCTTCATATGTTTTGCATACTGTTGGGCCAGTGGTCACCGGCAATAAGGTATCTCCACTAAAACGAGACCTATTGAAGAAATGTTACACGAGTTGTTTACAAGTCGCAGAAGAAAAAGGCATAGAAAGTATAGCCTTCTGCAGTATTTCAACAGGGGTATTTGGTTATCCTAAAAAAGAAGCAGCAGAAGCGGCAATTGAAGCCGTAAAAGAATATAAAACAAATGAGGGTTCTAATATAAAAGTAGTCTTTAACGTCTTTGATGATGAAGCCTATAATATATATGAAAACCTCTTGAAATAAAGGAGCACAAGAAGATGGCGATTTGGCGTACGCTCGAAACGACAGAAGAGGAAAGTCGTATTTTAAAAGGATTGATTGAAGAAGCAGATACGGTTGTAGTCGGAATCGGCGCTGGCATGTCTGCAGCAGATGGATTCACATATACCGGTGAACGGTTTACACGTAACTTCCCTGATTTTATAGAAAAATATAAGTGGTTAGATATGTTACAGGCTAGTCTTGAAAAATTTCCTTCTTGGGAAGAGTACTGGGCATTTCAAAGCCGCTTTATCTTGTTGAATTACTTAGACCAAGGTGTTGGAGAAGGGTATCTTGCCTTAAAAAAATTATTAGATCATAAAGCCCATAGAGTGATAACGACAAATGCTGACAATGCTTTTTATAAAGCTGGTTTTGATATGAATAAAGTCATCTATTACCAAGGTGAATATGTGCGTATGCAGTGCTCGGAGTTCTGTCATGATAAGACTTACCATGATGATGAATTGATTAGAAAAATGGTAAGAGAACAAAGAGATCTTAAAATTCCTTCAGAGCTTGTCCCACGTTGCCCGGAGTGTCATGCTCCCTTAGAAAAAAACAAGCGTACGGCTGAAAAAGGAATGGTTGAAGATCAATACTTTAATGAACGTCGCGATGATTATAATGACTTTTTAAAGTCACATAATACAGAGAAAACATTGTTCTTAGAAATCGGCGTCGGTCATACCACACCTCAATTTATTAAGCACCCATTCTGGCGAGAGACGAGAACTAATGATCAAGCTCTATATGCTGTAATGAATCAAAAGCAATATCGTATTCCTGAAAATATAAGATCTCAAGCAGTATTCTTAACAGATGATATTCAAAAGACAATATTAAATGCTAATAAGTAAAAGGAGATAGAGTCATGTATTTAATTGAGCCTTATAGAAATGGTGAGTATATAAAAGACGGTGCCTATGCACTTGCAATGCAAGTTTATGTTCAGAACAATATCTTTTTAGATGAAGGTATCATCTTCCCTTATTACTGTAATCCAAAAATTGAAATTGGTCGTTTCCAAAATACAGTATCTGAAGTAAACCAAGACTATCTCGATGAGAATAATATTATTTTAGTTAGAAGAGATACGGGTGGTGGCGCGATTTTAGTTGACGACGGTGCTGTCAATGTTTGCTTCTTAGTATCTGAAGATACAGGCGTCTATGGAGATTATAAAAAGATGTATGAACCTGTCATTAAATTTTTAAACGATTTAGGTATAGATAAAGTAGAACAAAGCGGCAGAAATGACTTAGTCATCGATGGTAAAAAGGTATCAGGCGGTGCCATGACGATGTCAAATGGTCGTGTATATGGTGGATTCTCATTACTATTAGATATCAATGTTGAAGCGATGATGAAATCACTCAATCCAAACAAGAAAAAGATTGAGTCAAAAGTCATAAAATCTGTAGAGGCTAGAGTGACCACTCTAAGAGATCACTTAGCAGATGAATATAAAGATATTACGACTGAAGAATTTAAAGATTTAGTCATAAAAGGCTTGTTAAATATCGATGATGTGAAAGATGCTAAACGTTATGTTCTAACAGATGAAGATTGGGCTGGAATAGATAAGCTTGTAGAAGAAAAGTACAAAAATTGGGATTGGAACTACGGAAAGTCCCCTCGTTATTCATATAATAGGGATGCAAGAACACAAGCCGGCACTTTAGACATATCTTTAGAAATTGAAGGTGGCAAGATTGATAAGTGTTCAATTTATGGTGACTTCTTTGGCCAAGGTGACATAACTGTAGTTGAAAATGCCTTGATTGGGACACGTGTGATTAAAGAGGAATTACTAGAAGCATTAAGTGATGTGGATTTAAATTACTATATTGGTAAAATTACAAAAGAAGAAATCGTGGATTTAATATTAAGCTAAGATTTTAGAGTATCTTCAAAATATGGGGATACTCTTTTTCATTATACTTATGGTAAACTGATATTAACTGAACTAGAGTGGACAGGAGGGTGTTTTGTGCAGCAGTTGTATGCAAAAGTTATCGATCAAGAACAGCACCAAGGTGTGACGATTTTGAATGAAAAAAATGAACTTATCGGGGATATATTTGCCACGACAATTTCTGGGTGCGACGATAAAAATACTTATGGATTTAAACATAAAAGTGGAACTGAAATTCTACTTGGACTGCAGAATAGACGATTCAAAGATTTGAATGTTGCAAAATATACCGTTGAATATCAGGGTGTTCATTACACTTTAAAAGAACGTAAACTTCGTAATTTCATGAACTTTCATGTCGAAGGGGTAGTGGACAATACAACTTATATATTTAAAGATGACAAGGAAGTCACTTTAACGATGTATAGAGACGATGACCTCCTTGGAACAATGAATGATCACAAGATTTATACAGGCGAAACATCTGATGTAGAAACGTGTTTAATTATACTAATGTACTTTATGTATAAACTATATAAAAGAGAAGATTACCATCTTGCCAAATTGTTACACCGAAATTGGTAAAATTTAAGAAAAAAGAATGAAAGGAGTGAGGCAGTATATGTTGAGAGTGTTGTGTATATTGATTCCCTTGATTGTACTATTGCTGCCTCTATTCTTAGACGGCGGCCAAGTACTTATTTTAAACGTGCTATTTATTATACTTGGTTTTATTTTTTCATATGTAAACTATAGATATCGTAAAGAAAGATTTTGGCTCATTGTTTTTGTTATTAACACTGTCATTTTCCTTTACTATATTTATGCAGTTGTGATGTTTTTTGTTAATTAGAAAACATTATTTTAGGCTAAAAGTCATGATTAGGTGACTTTTAGCCTTTTTTAGGATTGAATATATTCTAATGAAAAATGATTTCGCAAAAAGACGTCAAAAATCTTAAGTTTCACTTTCTATATAAGAATAGTCGGATAAATTTAAATCCGTTGGCTTCCCGTGAAGGAAATTTGCAACTTCACGTCCGACAAAGGGACTTGCAGTTAATCCGGTTGATCCCATACCATTAACAACAAAGGTATTGTCATCAACGTAGCCTATAAATGGTAAATAGTCCCTAGTATACGGCTTCAGACCGACACCCATCTGAGTAATTTCGACGTCGTCTTTTTTAAAGTATTTGTATAATTCGTTTTCCAAATAGTCATAGCTCTCTTTTGTGGGCTGACAATCAAATGAATCAGTATCGATATGTGTTGTCCCTATAACGTATTCATTATCTTCTAAATGCACGATATAGGTCGGGCCAAGTGCCATGACGACGGGGGACTGTTCAACAGTTTGATTTTTTAATCTAAAGTACATTATCTCCGCACGCTGATGAGAAATTTCTGGCTTGTAGCTTTGTTCTTTTCCCCATGCGCCTGTAGCATAAATTTTAAAACTATCATCATCTTCTTTGTACGATTCATTTTTCCATACGCCGCCATGTTCTATAAAGCCGGCTTTTAAGGCAGCTAATAATTTTTTACCCCTTACTTGCCCACCGCCTTCAACAATTAAAGCAGGGTATTGATCAGTCAAGGCAGGATGTAAATGATTTAATTCATCGGTCGACAATATTCTTACTTCGCCGACATCTGGATTATCGATTGCTTTATCGCTAATTCTTTTGACAGCTTTGTCAAAGATATTTTCCTTAAATAGACATATCGCACCAGAGTTTTTATAGCCGGTAGAAAGTTGACTGTCTGTTTCTAATTCTTTTATAAAACTTGGATAGTAGGAAGCACTTTTTGTGACAAGTCGATACCATTTTTTATTTCTACGTTGACTGATCCATGGGCATACGATGCCTGCTGAAGCAAAGGTAGCCTGACCTTCATCATTCCTATCATAGATTGTCACCTGACTGCCTAGTTTAACAAGGTGATAGCCGATCGACACACCGGCAAGTCCACCACCTATTATTGTATAATGCATGTTAACCACTCCTGTGTAACTAAAGGTAAATTTGTGTTATGTTTCATATATATTTTATAGAAAGAGGATTTCAATGGATAAGTTAGAATTAAATATATTCCAAGATAAAAAAGCGCTCAAACACATTTCTTGGATTCAAATTATCAGCGCAATACTTGCCTTTATTATTTGTTATCTCATTGAGGGATTGATTATCCATCCTACTGGTAGTGCACTGATTGGTAATGAAAGATTTGGTTTAGCTGTTGCAGTACTTATTATTATCGCACTTTTTATAGGAATTATCATTGTTCACGAAAGTATACATGGACTATTTTTTAAATTATTTAAACCGTCTGCTAAGGTAAATTTTGGCTTTAAAGCTGGTATGGCCTACGCCACTACACCTGGGACAGTTTATACAAGAATTCAATTTTTAATTATTATCCTAATGCCATTTCTTATTATCACAACGATTATGGTAGTGATGATGTTTACGCTCCCTAATCCTGCTTATAAATATTACATTGCGATTCACACAGGTGCCTGTGCTGGTGATTTTTACTATGCCTATCTCATACTCAAACATAAGCATTTGAAATATGCGACAGATACAGAAGTGGGAATGAGTCTATATGAATCACAACCTGCTGAGTAATCTGTATAGAACATCTGTTCTGTATTTGCTATAATATATTTGGGTGAGGATGATGGAGAGAAGAATCATTCATATTGATATGGATGCCTTTTTTGCACAAGTAGAACAGAATGATAATCCAAATTTAAGAGGAAAACCTGTCATCGTCGGTGGCCGGTCTTACAATAGAGGTGTTGTAGCCACAGCTTCGTATGAAGCAAGAAAGTTTGGTGTACACTCAGCTATGCCTACAAAGACCGCCCATAAACTGTGCCCTGACGGTGTATTTGTTCATCCTCGATTTGAGAGATATAAGGAAATATCCGAGCAAATTCGGGAGATTTTTTTATCCTATACAGATGATATTGAACCTTTAAGTTTGGATGAAGCCTATTTGGATATTACTGAACTTGTAAATAAGACCCAGTCTGCGAGAACGATCGCTTTGAAGATACAAAGTGAGATCTTTGAAAAGACAGGTTTAACATCCAGTAGTGGGATTTCATATAATAAGTACCTCGCAAAAATCGCTTCGGGAATGAATAAGCCAAAGGGAACGACTGTCATTGATTATAGTAATGTTCTTGAGATCTTATTTTCTATGCCAATTGGCAAGTTTCCAGGAGTGGGCAAAGTGACTGAAGAAAAGATGCATGAACTTGGAATCAAAACGGGCAAAGATTTATATGATAAGACTAAGAATGAATTAATTTTAATCTTTGGCAAAAGAGGAGAAAGTCTCTATAATAAGGCACGTGGCATCGGTACGAATAGACTGACCATCCAAAGAGAAAGAAAGTCAATTGGTAAAGAAACCACTTTTAATTATGACAGAAATGATGACACTGAAATATTAAGTGTACTAGAAAATTTATCAGAAAAAGTAAGTACACGGTTACAGGAAAAAGGTGTTGTGGCTAAGGTTATCACTGTGAAGATTAAAACTGCTAATTTTGAAACACATACAAGGCAGATGATGACGGTTGATCCAGTTTCTTCTGGCGATGATATATATCATTATGCTTATAATCTCTATCACGAAGTGAAAGAAGCAGATGTACCGATACGATTAATTGGAGTGACAGCATCCAATCTCAGTGAAAGACTCTATAGAAACATGACCATATATGATTTTATCTTGTAACAACTTTGATATAATAATAAATAAGACTAAAAGTAAGAAGGTATAAACATGATTGTACAAACAAAAGAAGAACTTGAAAAATTAGAAGAGATTGGCCAGATTTGTGGCCGTGTTTTAAAAGATACGGTGGCACACGCAAAAGTTGGCATGTCGACTAAGGAACTTGATGACTTTGCAGGCAAAGAATTAGAAAAATACGGTGCGAAAAGCGCACCAATAAGTGAATATGATTTTCCTGGCTATACTTGCATAAGTATCAATGAAGAGGTTGCACACGGTATACCGGGGCCACGTAAAATTAAAGACGGGGATATCGTAAATGTCGATATTTCTGCTGTTAAAGATGGTTACTATTCAGATACTGGTATTTCATTTATTGCTGGTGAAGCGGATGATCCATTAAAACAAAAAGTGATCGATGTGACAGCAATGGCATTTGAGGAAGCAATGAAGAAAATTAAGCCAGGTGCTAAAGTTTCACAAATCGGTCGTGCAGTTTTTAATACTGCTAGACAAAATGGACTGACAGTCATTAAAAACTTAACTGGACATGGTGTAGGTAAGAGTTTACATGATATGCCACAACACATTATGAATTACTATGATCCAACAGATAGAACAATTCTAAAAGAAGGTATGGTTATCGCAGTAGAACCATTTATTTCTTCAAAAGCGACAATTGTTTCAGATGGTAAAAATGATTGGGCGTTTGAAACGAAAGATGGAAGCTATGTTGCTCAAAAAGAACATACAGTTCTCGTGACTAAAGAAGGTCCAAAATTACTGACGCTTATTGAAGATTAAAGTTAAAATCCTCTTTTCAAAAAGAAGCACCTAACAATGATGTTAGGTGCTTCTTTATCTATTCTTCTACTTTTTTATACCCATTAATGACGAGGTCAGCTTTTCCTGTTTCTGGGTCCATAATTAGACCATGGACTGGAATACTTTTAGCAAGGAGTGGATGATTTTTCACGTTGTTGACTGTTTCAGTTACACTTTCTTCAACGCTATCGAAACCTTTAAGCCAGTCTCTCACATCAATACCTGAATGCTCTAAAGTATTAAAGGTATCTTCAGAAATACCTCTATCTTTCATTTCTTTAATTACTGGATCTGGTTTCAAGGCACCAAAACCGCAATCATGATGACCCATAATGAACACTTCATCAACGCCTAAGGCATATACGGCAACTAAAATACTGCGCATCGTCGATCCGTAAGGGTGAGATACTACCGCACCAGCATTTTTCAGCTGCTTAATATCACCATTTTTTAATCCGAAAGCTTTTGTAGCAAGTTCAGATAAACGTGTATCCATACAAGTTAAAAACACTGCTTTCTTGTTCGGTGTCTTATCTGTCTTATAGGCTTTGAATTCCTCGTTTTTGACGAAGGCCTCATTTGCCTTTAATATTTCTTCTAATAAAGTCATCTTAGACTGACACGTCTCCTTCATATTCCTTTTGACGCTCATCGTTATCCTCTTTTTTTCTTAATTCTCTTTTGTATAAAATTGAATTAATTTGGGCGCCTAAGATAATTATAACACCAGTAATGTACAACCAGAAAATTAAAATGATCACACCGGCAATTGAACCGTAAGTCGCTGAGTAGTTGCTAAAGTTTGAAACATAGAAACTAAAGCCCCATGAAGCAACTAGAAAGGCAATTGTTGTAAATAATGTACCTGGAATAACGGATTTTAATTTCAGTTTAATATTCGGTGCTGTTACATACATAATTAGGAAGACTATCAAGACGAGCAGAACTGGTAAGATACTTCTGATTAAACTCCAAACGTATTGGAATTGATCATCTAAGCCTATTACGCCGAACATTAGGTCACCAATTTGTCCACCAAAGACAATTAAGACAAATGTCAGAATGACTGATAGTGACAAGATTAATGTAAAGAAGACCGAGAGTGATTTTGTAACGAAGAAGTTTCGATTATCTTCTACATCATATGCAACGTTAAAGGCATTCATTAGGGCAGTCATACCATTAGATGCAGACCACAGCGTTAAAATTAAACCTAATGATAATGTGCCACCACCAGAGTTTTCTAACACATCACCAATGATTCCTTCAAGTAAGCTAGATATCTCAGCAGGTGCATAATCTTGAATGAATCCAGTAATTACTTCCGGCTGTATTTGAAACAGCGGTACGATTGATAATAAGAAAATAAGCAATGGGAAAATCGCTAGTAGGAAGTAATAGGCTAATTGGGCAGCCATACCTGATGTATTGTCTAGTGAAAACCTAAATAATAATTGATTAAAGAAACCAGATTCATCTTTAACTTTTGCTGGCTTATTAATTTTTGAAACATACACATGTTCTTTGTCTTTTGAAGATACAGACTTAAAATCAATCTTATCTACAAAGACATCGTTCTTATCTTTCTCTTCTTCAGAATTACTCTTAATTTGATTCAGTAGTTTTGACGATGATTTATCCTTTGACATTCGTTTCACCTCGCTAAAATAAAAGGACTATGAAACATAGTCCCAAGTAATATTAATTAAGTTTTTTCTCACGGTTTGATTGGAACGTATCTTTAGCATCTATAATTGCTTTTTCTAACTCAGGATTGTTACGGCGAATTTCTTCAATTGTATCTTTCCAGAATAGAACTTCATCTTTAATCATATCAATTTTAGATGGTTCGCCTGTTGAAGGACTATTAAAACGAGACTTAAGATCATCTGGGTTTTGTGCATAATGTTTAATAGATTTTGTGTTTGACGCAAGTGATTCGCGAGTGCCTTTATCTAAAAGTGCAATTACTCCGCCGACAGCGGCTCCAATTACTATTGCTGGTACTAATTTGTTTTTCATAATTGATTCTCCTTATAGTTTCTTTGTAGTCTTTATATCCTATCTAAGCTAAGTATAAACGTTTTAAGCTAAGAAATTAAGAGAAACTCATATAAAAGAAAACTTTATTACCTTGTTAAGATAATATATATTTAATTTAATGTTTGATAATATAGTAGGTATGTAAGGAAAGGGGATTAACATGAATAAAGAAGAAATTTTAAGCGATATAGTAGAACACTTAAATGTGGTGAATAAAGGCATATTCAAAGCTGAGGATTACAGTGATGATAAGTTGACTGAGCTCAATGACATTAAAAACATGTTAAAGTCGCGTAAGCAAATTTCAGCAGCTGAGCAATCTGCTGTAATCGAAGAATTATCTAAAATGAGAAAGTAGGGGAAATCATGACGAATTTAGAAGATAAGTTATATAAGTATGCAGAGCTTTTAGTAGATGTTGGTATTAACGTAACTGAAGGTAAGAAACTATTTATTAGAGCAACTTCGGACGCTTTACCACTAGTGCGTTTAGTAACTAAAATTGCCTATGAACGTGGATCCGAGGACGTTCGAGTCTCCTTAGGTGATGATACACTCTCAAGATTAAGTGCGACTTATAAAGACAAAGAAAGTTTAGCGACCGTACATGATTTTGATGTCGCTGAACGAATGTACTATAGCGATGAGAAAGCCGGGTTTTTAAGCATTATTTCCAGCTCACCAGAGCTATTAAAAGATATCGAACCAGAAAAATTAATGGCTATGCAAGTTGCACAAGGTAAGGCATTCAAAGAATTCTCTGCACGTACACAAAGTGATTTCCATTCTTGGTGTGTTGCAGGCTATCCTTCAGTTGAGTGGGCGAGATTGGTTTACCCAGACTTAAATGACGATGAAGCAGTGAATCAACTGTTAGAATTGATTCTATATACTGTTCGTGCAGACGTAGATAATCCAGTCCAAGCTTGGACCGACCACGATAAGACACTCCACGAAAAGGTTGATTATCTAAACGATAAGCAATTTACAGCCTTACGTTATGAAGCGCCTGGTACAGATTTAACTATTGGTTTACCACAAAATCACCTCTGGGCTGGTGCATCAAGTACTGATTCAAATGGAGATTCTTTTATGGCGAACATGCCCACTGAAGAAGTCTTTACCGCACCAGATAAGAACAGAGTAGATGGTTATGTATCAAACACTCTACCACTGAGTCACGGTGGAAATATCATTGATGATTTCAAATTAACATTTAAAAATGGTGAAGTTATCGAGTATGAGGCTAAAAAAGGTTACGAAATCCTGAAGAATATTATGGACACTGACGAAGGTGCGAGAAGATTAGGTGAAGTTGCACTTGTACCTGATGATTCTCCTATTTCAAATAAAGGTATTCTATTCTTTAATACCTTATTCGATGAAAATGCATCATGTCACATCGCTCTAGGTAGTGCTTATGCTTTCTCTGTTCAAGGCGGTAAGGAGATGTCTCGTGATGAGCTGGATGCGGTCGGACTCAATGACTCTATCACCCATGTTGACTTCATGATCGGTTCTAAAGACTTAAATATCTATGGTGTAGATAATGAAGGAAATGAGACGCCAGTATTTAGTCAAGGAAACTGGGCCTTTTAATAAATTTTAAGCACCATTGTGTTTTAATATATGATACAATTTAAGTAATTAACTTATGTAATATTTTATTAGAGGAGGGGTACTATGAGCAGTTGGCTCATGCTCTTAATAGTATTATCATTCATGTTTGCTATTCTCGGTTTTGCAGCAGTGCTATATTATTTCCTAGCACAGGCATTCCACAGTAAAGATGCAATTGTTGTGGATACGCCGGAAGAAGCGCTGGAACGTAAAATATAAGCTTTTAAAGTTAGAGGAGATGCGAATCTCCTCTATTTTTGTCGTTAAATGAAAGGGGAAAAATATGAAAAAACTAATGTCGGAATCCTATGCAGTAAAAACTGCTAATGTCCTACCACCAGATTCAAATTCACATGGTACTTTGTTCGGTGGTAGGTTGTTACAATATGTTGATGATATTGCAGCTATCAGCGCAAGACGACATTGTAGGGAGAGTGTCGTCACAGCCTCGATAGATTCAATGGATTTTTTAAAGCCAATCAATGTCGGCGAAATTGTTATTTTAGAAGCTATGGTAACTTCAACAGGACGTAGTTCTATGGAAGTCATGGTCAAGATTTCAAAAGAAGATTTAACACGTGAATCTGGTAAGGAGCTTGCAGCATTTTCTTTCTTAACTTTCGTCGCACTTGATGATGACAATAACAAGGTGGAAGTACCTAAAATCGAAGCGGATAATGACCGTTTGCAGTGGCTGAAAGACACCGGTAGAGAGCGGTCGGAACGTCGACTTCAAAGAAAAGAACAAAGTAAGTCATTAAGCAGTTTTTTCGCTTCTGATTTATTGGAGTGATTTAGGTGGAAATTAAACGCATAGTAAAACAGAAAAAAGAAATGTACCAGGTGTATTTTGATGACGGACGCACTTTAAAAGTACATGAAGAATCACTTGTAAGGTATATGCTCATACCAGGCAAAGTGATAGAAGAAGATGAGTTTGAAGCACTGACAACAAGTATTCAATTCGATCAGGCCTATACAAAGGGACTAAAATATATCAGTTACAAGTTAAGGTCAATCCAAGAGATGTATTACTATTTAATTGAGGATTATGATGACGATATCGTTAAAGAGACTATTAATCGATTGACTAATGAAGGATACTTAAATGATGATCAATATGCAGTGGCACTAAGGAATACCTTGCTAAACACAACAGATAAGGGCCCAGGACACCTCGTTCGTGAATTGAAAAAGCAAGGTATCGAAGAAGATATTATCATGCGAGAGAAAGCTTATTTTGATGATTTAATCGATACTGAGCGAATGAATAAATTAAAGGATAAATTCCTCAAGTCCCACCGTGGCTCATACATGCAGTTTAAACAAAAGCTGCAGGAAAAATTAATCCAAAGAGGATATCAAAAGCATCATATGGAAATGATTATATTTGATGATGATTTTGATGAGAAACATTATTTTGAGAAAGACTTTGAAAAATATTATAATAAGTATCAAAGAAAAGAAAGTGGCTACAAGCTAAAACAGAAAATGATTGCAGCAATGATGAGTAAAGGTTACCCTTATGATAAAATCAGTGAAAAGTTAGGCGGAATAGATGATGAATGAATCTCTCGGTCAAATGACAAGAAAGGAACTAAACCATTATATACAAACTAAGCGCGAAAAAATGAGACGTGCTGAAATGATGGGTGTTGAAAATGAGTACCGTGTACTAGAGCGTCAGGTAATCATTGCAGAGTGCTATTTAATCGATTTATCTCTTATTGAAAAAGGAAAAATATATAAGGTGATTAGCCAAGAAGATCACTATTTTAAAGTCGAGTATGTCAAGGGCATTTTCGCTTGGGGCTTTTTTGTCAATGGTGATGAAAAGGAAACTGGTATTCCAGTTAGCATGCTACAATTGCCTAAAAAGGTTGGCTAATGAAAAATAAAGTACTATTAAAAGGGATCGATTTAACCTATAGCAAAGAAGCTTCAGACTTTAAAACTCGCATGCTTGGCAATGCAGGAGATATTTATTTAAAGGACGTAAATATTCATCTCTATGAGGGAGAGGTCCTTGGACTTCTGAGTAGTCCAGATACTCTGTTCTATATTAAAGAAACGCTAAGTGGCACCCTGGACCTTAAAGAAGGTAAAATAACTCGTAATGGTAGTATCTTAAGTTTAGATGTAGATGATCATCTAACGAATCCGTTTAAATTATCATTTTTCATTGAAGAACTGCTTGAAGAATATATGAGCGGTAAGGCTTTTACTAAAACACTAGAACAGTTACAAGCTAAAGCGATTATCCGAAATAATTTAGATAAGAAAGTCAATGAATTGACACGTAAACAGTTATCTCACGTCCTACTAGAGTTGTCAGCACTTATTGAGGCTGATGTGATTATTTACAACAACTTTCATAAAGATCTTGAAGATTTGGACAAATTCAGAAGTGTCGTTAATATGCACGAGAACAGTAAACGCGGCATCCTGCTTTTAGAAACTGCCATAGAACCAATTGAAAAAATGGCGAATTATTTCACTTGGGTAAGCTATGGACAAATACGGTATGAGGGCAGTGTAGAGGGTGGAAAGGAAGCCTATAACAAATACTTAAAAGAAAAAAGTAAGGTAAAAAATATAGAGCAAGAAGCCCTCTTTGACTTAGACTGGAAAAGACGAGTCTATGAAGATGAAAAATATAATGAGAACTTTAAACGCTTAGGTAAACAACAGGCATCTGTTCTAGATAATGTCAATATTCAAAAGATTATTGTCAGCCTAGTGATTACCTTCGTTATGATTGTTGCTGCATTGGTAATTTTCATGAATATTACTTTCGTATCAGAAACACCAACATTTACAGAAGAGAATGAGAATTTTACAGAAGGCGAAACGACAGATCGACTCGCATATGCCTTTGTTGATAATGAAGGACTAAATATAAATGGTGAAACTTTACCACCATTTACACTCTTAGAAGTCACAGATTCGACTGAAGAGACCTATACAATAAATCATAATGGTACAGAAGAGACTGTGAATCGTGATGAGGTAGTTTATTTTAATCCAGCGAGTCTCTATACTGAAGCTGATTTTATGGAGTTACTTCAGTACACTGCACCGGTTATCCAAGATAACTACCTATTCTATTCTAATTACTTAAATGGAGATAGGGAATTCTTAGAACAAAATATTACTTTTGACAGTCTGGATGAGAATTCAGGTAAGATTGCAGGAATACCTATTATTTATCACTTCCAAGGGCAAACAGTATTTTCTATGGAATTTGATGGGGTTGAAAATAATCCAATTGTAGAAGATATGAATTTATCTTCGGAAGTCACAATTTTTAGAGTTGATGGTGGCTTTATGATTTACGATAGTGCGACTAATAAATGGAACTATATAATAAGGTAGGTGCCTGAGATGGATTACAGATTCAAATATTTGCTAAGAAGAGTGTTCCGACAGGCGGATAGGTTTACCTTGTTAAATCTTACACCATTAATTATTTACTTAGTCGGACTTGTCGGTATGATTGTTGGGTTTATGTTCCTAGAATCCCAAACTATGATTCGGCTCTTGTATGGGATGACTGGTTTCATGTCTACAGTATGGGTCTTTAGTATGGTAATATTAAATAAAAATGATGCTTACGTTAAAGGTTCAATACTAAAGGTGAACTACATTCCATTATATTTAAGAATATTACCTGTCATGGTGTATCAAACTATAATCTTTATTATATTTTTAACGATGTATAGTGCGATAACTGCACTCTTTATTGATGATTGGCTATTAAATATTTTTTCATTAATATATTACATCTTACTAGGTGTAATTTTGACGATACCATTCACCATGCTGTTCTTAGGTGTATCAATGCACATTAATACGACCAAGATTAATCCAATCTTGTTCCTAATTGTGTTACTCGTTGTACCTGTGTTTTACTTACCAGAACAACTTCCAGGGGTTCTCGAAAATATATTGAGTTTAAATCCCTTTTACTATGTAATTAATGGATTGCAAAATAATACGGTACATCAAGCATGGTCAATTAATCGTTTGCCATACGATGTATTGTACTTTACTCAAGTCGCGTTACTATACTTGTGGGTGTTTGAGTCCTACGGAAAAATGAAAATACAATTATATAATGATAAAACCAGCATGCCTGAAAAATAGGCATGCTGGCTTTATGTTAAGATAATTTTTGTTGGAGTTTACTTTCAGTAAAGACCCAACCCGTATAAGAGGATTGTACATCAAAGTCATCTTTATCTAATAGCATGATACATACAAATGGATAATGACCATCTTTTAAATATCTAAGGTCTATATAACGCACTTCGATTGTATTATCGTCGATATCTTTAACCTCATGTCTATAAATAGAGGAGAAGAAAGTAAAGGATTTAAAGTTTTCATCATCTTTAACGGCTTCAAATAATTCACCTTCAAGTGGTTTCACTTTTTCAAAGCGATCGTAAAATACAATTTGACCTTTAAAAGTCCTGCCAACATAGTAGTAATCGGATGAAATTACTACCACTCTCCATTCATTAAAACGTATGGTTGGCATACAGAATACTCTACTGACATCTCTATCAGGAATTTGTTTTATAATTTTTCGGATTAAATATTTTTGATAGGTAAAACGGGCGATGTAGTACAATACTAATACACCATATAAAATAATAAATAGCATGACCGGATTAAAACCGACGAACCATAGGATGAAATACAAGACATGCATTATGATAATCGGTATATCTATAGTATTGATGTAGCCGAGCTGAATCCATGTGTGGTTAAATGGCCTAAGTGCCTGTGTACCATAGGCATTAAAAATGTCTGAAAAGACATGAAGGAAGACGCCAAAAAGTGACCAAAAGTACATATTTATAAAAGGCAGACCGAATAAGGTACTACTTAAGATTGCCAGTAATAACGGCCAAATCAGTACTGTAAAAGGTAGAGAATGAGTAATACCACGATGGTGTCTAATATAAATGGCATTATTTTTAAGCTTCATAACAGTATCGATATCTGGAATTAACGAAGCACCGACGACAGTCGTAATAAACCCTGCTGAAACGGGATCGATATTTGGGTCTATATGTGCAAGACCAACTATCGTACCACCCATCAGGGTATGTGTTAAAGTATCCATCATTCCACTTCCATTCAATTTCTGCATTTTAATAATTTATTAAGGATGTTTACATGTTAAAAAGATCAGTTTTTAATGATACATTACTCGATTGGTATCATGCAAATAAAAGGGAGTTACCTTGGCGTCAGACAAGCGATCCCTATAAAATTTGGCTGAGTGAGGTTATGTTACAACAAACTCAAGTCATTACTGTTATACCCTATTTTAATAAATTTATAACAAAATATGAGACTCTGGATGACCTTGCAAATGCTGACGAACAAGACTTATTAAAAGATTGGGAAGGCCTGGGGTACTACAATAGAATTCGAAATTTTCACCATGCAGTAAAAGAAGTACAAAGTCAATATGACTCTAAAATTCCAAATCGACCCGAAGAATTTTTTAGCTTAAAAGGAGTGGGTCCATATATCGGTGGTGCAGTACAAAGTATAGCTTTTAATAATCAACTTGCTGCAGTCGATGGCAATGTGCTGAGAGTGATGACAAGATTAAATCGTGACAACCGAGACACTACAAAAGTTAGCGTTCAAAAAGATATTAAAAGAGACATAGAAAGTGATATGCCACTTGAGGCGGGAGACTTTAATCAAGCATTGATGGAACTTGGAGCGACGATTTGCACCCCTCGCACACCTAAGTGTGTTGTATGTCCAGTGCAGGCACATTGTGAAGCTTATAAAAAAGGTGAGGTAATGGCTTATCCTGTGAAGAAGAAAGCAAAAGCTAAGAAAGAATACTATTACAATGTGTACTACATTCTGAACGATAATAATGAAATCTTACTCTTTAAACAAGAAGAAGATTTATTAAAAGGCATGTATGAGCTACCACGTTTTGATGTGGATACCTCTATAGAGTCTTTAGAAGAACAATACCAAATCCAGCTCAGTCAGCCAAAAGGACCCATCGGTGAACATAAACATGTCTTCACACATAAAGTTTGGTATATGGATGGCTATATCATCAGAACGACAGATTGTCATCCAGATTTTGTGTCATTAGATGAGGTGAAAAACTTACCGATGAGTGTAGCGATGCAAAAGATGATGAAATTTATAGATTCATAAGTCTTAGTCTATAAATTTTTAATAAGTATTTTGCTATGCTATACTATTTACGTAAATAATAAAGGTGGTGGGGTTATTATGGTGAAGGAATCCATTCCTTTAGAGGGAACAAAAATGAGGATTCAAAGCTATAAGCATGATGGGAGCATCCACCGCGTTTGGAGCGAAACGACGATTTTAAAAGGCACAGATCACGTCGTTATCGGAGGAAATAACAGGACGCTCGTCACTGAAAGTGATGGGCGAAAGTGGGTGACAAGGGAACCTGCAATTGTTTACTTTCATAAAGACTATTGGTTCAATGTCATCTGTATGTTTAGAGAAGACGGTGTGTATTATTACTGTAATCTCTCTTCTCCATATGTTGCCGATGATGAAGCAATTAAGTACATCGATTATGATTTAGATATCAAGGTCTACCCAGATGGTAAATATCATCTTTTAGATGAAGATGAGTACAAAGTCCACAGAAGTAGAATGAACTACTCTGATGATATTGACCGCATTTTAAAATTTAACGTCGACGAACTGCAACAGTGGATTGAAAGAAAAAAAGGACCTTTTGCTCCAGATTTTATAAAGGTTTGGCACCATCGTTTTAATAATGAACATTAACCAATCGGTGAAAACACTGATTGGTTTTACTATCTTATGGGAGGCGCTTTAATGATTAGAAGGTATATGAAGTTCGTTCAGCCTTACTATGGCATCATTGCATTGACGATTGTTATAGGTATTCTTAAGTTCGGAATTCCTTTACTGATTCCGTTATTTGTAGCGTATGCAATTGATGACATTATACTCGCTGAAGGACTTGCTTATGATGAGCGTATGACGATGCTCATCCAAGTTCTCTTAGTATTCGCAGTGATATTTATAGTGTTAAGGCCACCTGTAGAATTTTTCAGACAATACTTGGCACAGCGCACGAGTAATAAGATTTTATATGATATCAGAAAGAAACTATATGGGCACCTCCAGATGCTAAGTGCAAAATTTTATGCCAATAATAAAGTGGGAGAAGTCATTTCAAGGGTTATCAATGACGTTGAACAGACCAAGGACTTTATAATGACAGGCTTAATGAATGTCTGGCTAGATTTAGTGACAATTATTATTGCCTTAATTATTATGTTTAACTTAAATATTGAATTAACCTTTGCTTCAATTGCAATCTTCCCATTCTATATTTTTGGTGTTTGGTTCTTCTTTGGACGCTTAAGAGCAAAAACAAGAAATCGTTCGCAAGCCTTAGCAGAAGTACAAGGTTTCCTACACGAAAGAGTGCAAGGAATTAATGTTGTAAAAAGCTTTGCTATTGAAAATCATGAAGAAAAGCGTTTCGATAAGACAAACAATAATTTCTTAACAAAAGCATTAGATCATTCAAGATGGACAGCTTATAGTTTCATGGTGGTTAACACTATTACAGATATTGGCCCCTTATTAGTTGTCGGGTACGGTACATTTTTAGTATTGAATGACCAACTTTCAGTTGGTATTCTCGCTGCATTTGTTGCCTATTTAGAAAGACTATACGGGCCACTACGTCGACTTGTTTCATCTTCAACAGCACTAACACAAAGTGTGGCATCTATGGATAGGGTATTCCAACTATTTGATGTACCATACGATGTAAAAGATGAAGCGGGAGCGAAGCCGATTGGTGATGTTAAAGGCCATATCAGCTTAAAAGACGTCTCTTTCCAATATGAAGAAAATGATCAAACGATTTTAAATAATATCAATTTAGATATACCGATTGGACAAACGGTTGCTTTTGTCGGCATGAGTGGAGGCGGTAAGTCCACCTTGGTCTCGTTAATTCCGAGATTCTATGATGTGACTGAAGGAAGCATTGAAGTCGATGGACAGGATGTAAGAGACGTAACCGTACGTTCATTAAGGGATAACCTAGGAATCGTCATGCAGGATAATATCTTATTTTCAGATTCAATAAAAGAAAATATCCTACTGGCTAAACCTGGTGCAACAGAAGAAGAAGTTATCTTGGCAGCGAAAAGAGCAAATGCTCATGAATTTATCATGAATCTAGAAGAAGGTTATGATACTACAGTTGGTGAGCGCGGGGTTAAGCTTTCTGGCGGTCAGAAACAGAGAATCGCAATCGCTCGAGTATTCCTGAAAAATCCTCCAATCCTGATTCTAGATGAAGCAACAAGTGCACTAGATCTCGAGAGTGAGAGTATTATCCAAGAAACAATTGAAGAATTATCAAGTAATAGAACGACACTTATCGTCGCACATAGGTTATCGACAGTGACTCATGCCGATAAGATTGTTGTTGTTGAAAATGGTGAAATAGTTGAGTCTGGTAGTCACGACGCACTGATGAAACATAGTGGAGTCTATAGAAACCTTTATGATATCCAGGGCTTGTAGGTGTTTATATGAATACTTTGAATTTAGACTTTTTACAAGATGATACTTTAGCCGCCGCCAAGTATTTACTTGGAAAAGAGATCGTAACTTATATAGATGGAAAAATCACAGCTGGTTATATTACAGAAGTTGAAGCCTACCTTGGTTTAGAAGACCGAGCATCGCACACTTTTTCAGGTAAGATCACGAAGAAAAATGATATGATGTTTAAACCTTATGGTCATATTTATGTTTATACTATGCATGGACATAGTTGTATGAACTTTGTAACGACAAATAATCGACCAGAAGGTGTGTTGATTCGAGGCATAGAACCATCCCGAGGTATCGATACGATGAAGGACAGGCGCGGACGTAGTGACGGTTTGACAGATGGGCCTGGTAAACTGACTCAAGCTTTAGGTATTACTAGAAAAGCACATAATGGTATTGATATAAACAGTGACATTATAAAAATCTATGAAGGTAAAGTACCGAATGAGATTCTAGATACACCGAGGATAGGTATTGATAACAAAAAAGAAGCAGTCGATTATTTATACCGTTTCATCGTTAGTGGTAATCCACATGTGAGCCGCTTTAGAGGTAAGGCCAAAGCAAATAATGGTTGGAAATATTAAAGACGATAAAATCCATTTGGATTTTATCGTCTCTTTTTTATATATCTAAAGTTTCATCTTGAATGTCTATTTTATTTTCTTCATTGTGATATGAGAAAAAGCTGTTTGTTAAGCGGTCTACACGTTCTACAGCTCTTGAGTATTCGTGTAGGGCAGTAATAACTTCTAAAATGTTCTCATATTGAAGCTTATCATTTTCATCAGTTAAGCGAGAATAATTAGTCAGGAAATGTGTCATAAGGCTTTCATCATATTGATGTGTCGTTTCAATGTAGATTTCAGACGTTTCTGGTTTAATTTTCTCTGTAAACTTCATGAATACTTGTTCATGGTAGGCCATTAATTCATCCATTTCGAGCCGCATATGATTTTTTAAATCTTCATCTAAGTGATAGTAGTCGTTTTCATGTCTGTTTAAACGATCCAAAAAGTTATATGTTTGTCTGGTAGATTCTATCAAGTGTTTAAATAGCACTTTTCTACGGTGATGTGTAAATTTTTGCTTCTTAAAGATGTTCCGTTCTTCCTTATACCAGGAATACATCGTTTCAAGTTTTGTCACTCTAGTTTGAAGTTGTGCCAAGTCTTTTTTGACGATTTGAGATTCACTTACCGCATTGAATTCTAAACGTATCCATTTAAAAATATCATTCGTTATATTAAAACAGTTGTGATACATCTTAGTTTCATAACGCGGTGGTATAAAGACAAGGTTAACAAGTAAAGAGACCAAAACACCAATCATTACGAGAGAGAATCTGGTTCCTGCAACAACTAGAAAATCACCTGTGTCCATCTCGACACCGAACGGTACATCCATAATAGCGACTACTGTGATGACTGCAAGTGTTGATACACTTTGGAGTTTAAAGAATAACAGCATTGCCAATACGAGAATAACCGTCAATCCGATAATTAAAATGTTACTACCGAACAGTAGTACCATGATGATAGCAGAAATGGCACCGATGGAGTTTCCTCTAAATTGATTCCAAGTTGTCTCTAAGGACCGATAAACGTTTGGTTGTAAGGCGTTAACAGAGGCGATACCGGCGATCAAAGCCGGTGTTAAGCCAATGTAATTTGCTAAAAAGAATGTTAAGACGACAGCTATACCGGTTTTTAATACTCTAGCACCAAATCGCATGGCACCAACTCCTACTCCTAAAGGTCATTTTTAAACACTGCTTCGACAATCTCTAAAGTGTCTTCGATATCTTGATCTGTATGTTCTGTCGTTAAGAACCAAGCCTCGTATTTAGATGGTGCAATATTGACACCACGGTTGATTAGACCTCTAAAGAATTTAGCGAATAATTCACCGTCACTTGCTTCAGCTTGTTTATAATTTTTAACTGTTTCATCTGTAAAGTATATTGTTAAGGCACCAACAAGACGATTAATGTTTGCTTTTACTTGGTACTGATCGATTAGTTTAAGAAGGCCATCTTCTAACTTCGCCCCTAAGCGTTCTAGCTCTTCATAAACACCTTCTTGCTGGAGTACTTCTAAACAAGCAATACCTGCTGCCATAGAAAGTGGATTTCCTGCCATAGTACCAGCTTGGTAGGCCGCACCAAGTGGTGCAACTTTTTCCATAATATCAAGGCGACCACCGTATGCACCGATTGGTGTACCGCCACCGATAATTTTCCCTAGGGCGATTAAATCAGGTGTCACCCCGACAAGATTTGTTGCTGAGCCATAAGAGAAACGAAAAGCGGTAATAACTTCATCGTATATTACTAAAGAGCCGTTGTCATGTGCAATATCATTGACTGCTTGTAAAAAGCCTTCTTCTGCTTCAACAATACCGAAGTTTCCTACGATAGGTTCCACTAGGACTCCAGCAATTTCATCACCGAAGTGTTCGATAGCCGTTTTAAAGTCTTCTATATTATTGAAGGGTACTGTAATAACATCTTCAGCAACACCTTTTGGTACACCTGCAGAATCTGGAGTGCCAAGTTGCGAAGGGCCACTGCCCGCAGCAACAAGTACTAAATCTGAATGCCCATGATAGCAACCTTCAAATTTTATAATTTTATTTCGTCCAGTGTAGGCACGCGCCACTCTTATTGTCGTCATAACTGCTTCAGTACCCGAGTTCACGAAGCGCACTCTTTCTAAAGAAGGAATAGCTTTGCGCAGTTTTTTAGCAAAATCAACTTCAAGTGTTGTTGCGGTACCATAGAGAATACCTTTACTAGATTGTTCAGTGATTGCCTCGTGAATTCTTGGGTGGCCATGGCCAGTAATTATTGGACCATAGGCCGCGAGGTAATCAATATACTTATTTCCATCAATATCATAGAAATGTGAACCTTCAGCACTTTCCATAACAATCGGTGCCCCGCCACCAACAGCTTTATATGATCTAGAAGGGGAGTTCACACCACCGAGAATTACTGCTTCGGCTTCTTTTTGCATTGACTGTGATTTCGTATGATTATACATGTTTTCATCCTTACTTTACATCAGATTTATTCATTCAATATAATAACATAATTCAGCTATTTGTTTAAGGTACAAGAATGGTTTAAAGTAAACATATAAGAGGGTATTGTAGAGATACCGAATGACATTATGTAAAGGATGAATATAAATGGAGAAATTTCCTGAATTTGAATTAGAAAACCAAGATGGGGAAGCCGTATCAAATAATACGTTAACAGGCACTACTGTGCTTTATTTTTATCCGAAAGACAACACGCCAGGATGTACGACACAAGCATGTGATATGCGTGATAGCATGGCAGACTTAAACGAACTAGGTGTCACAGTATATGGAATTAGCGGTGACTCTAAACAAAAACATAAGAACTTTATCGAGAAAAATAACTTAAACTTTGACTTACTAGTGGATGAAGACTTTAAACTTTCTAATGAGCTTGGAGTCTATGGTTTAAAAAAAGCGTTTGGTAAAGAATTTAATGGGATTAGTCGTACTACTTTTGTGATTGACAAAGATTCTAATATATTAAAACGTTTTGATGATGTTAAACCCAAAGAACATGCGGATGAATTGAAAAGCTTTCTAAAAGAGGGATAAGCTATGAATATTATTTCTACAGTGAAACTGAAAGATGAAATGATTAATCGTTTACCTGAATCTGTAACTTATAGCTTCAATAAGATGAAAGAACTTTCTAGTGAAGAAAAAGCGCGTGCAGAGGTGCTTATTACTTATGGTAGCGATGTAACAGTTGAGGAATCAGCTAATTTTCCAAATGTAAAATGGCTTCACGTGATGAGTGCTGGTGTCGATGAGATTCCAAAAGCATTGTTCGATCAGGCAATTGTAACCAATTCTTCAGGTATTCACAAAATACCGATGACAGAATTCGCAATTGGTCTTATCCTACAGTATTATAAACGACTTCCTTCATTAAAAGAGGCAGAAAAAAATAATGAGTGGATTAAGTACTCAAAATCTGAGGAACTTTACGGAAAAGAAGCTCATATATTAGGGACAGGAAACATAGGCAGTCACTTAGCGAAAACCCTACAAGTTTTTGGAGTACAAACACATGGTTATAATACCAATGGACGAGACATTGATGGTTTTGATAAAACCCATAAAATTGACGACTTAAATGAAGCGGTCGTTTCAGCAGATATTCTAGTCAATGTTTTACCGTCTACTGAAAAAACAATCGGCTTGTTAAAAGTAGATACCTTTAAAGCTATGAAAGATGAGGGCATTTTTATTAATATAGGCCGTGGCACGGTAATGACAGATGAGACTTTAATAGAGATATTAAAAGAACAATACATCGCACATGTATTGTCTGATGTGTTTAATGAAGAGCCTTTACCAGAGGATAGCCCTTTATATGGCTTTGACAATTTAACAATCACCCCGCATTGTTCAGCTAAAACGGACATGTACTTATACAGAGCGTTTGATATCTTTTTAGATAATCTTGCCCGCTTTAGTGAGGATATTGAACTAGTAAACGTTGTGGAATTTGACAAAGGGTACTAATATTGATTTGACAATCTTTTCACATTCAAAGTACAATAATATTATTAGTATATAAATATAGAAGGAAGGATCAGTCATATGAAGATGATCGATAATCATCATGACCATTTCAGTGAGTCGCTCGAAACGCTTAAGCAAACTGGCGTAAGAATCACTCCACAGCGTAAAGCTGTGCTCAATTATTTGGTTGAGAGTGAAGTGCATCCTACTGCTGATGATATATTCCAATCACTGTCTAGCGAATTTCCAAACATGAGTGTCGCGACAGTTTACAATAATTTAAAATTGTTTAAACAGACTGGTCTCGTTAAAGAACTGACTTATGGAGATTCATCTAGTCGATTCGATTTTAATTCGGTTCCACATTATCATATCATCTGTAGTGAGTGCGGCAAGATCACAGACTTCCAGTATCCTGCTTTGGAAGAAGTTGAACATTTAGCAGGTTTAGTAACTGATTATGAAGTGAGTCATCACCGTTTAGAAATTTACGGTGTGTGCCCAGATTGCAATACAAAATAATAGGTGAAATAAAAGCGGGGCTACTAATGAGTAGTCCCGCTTTTGTTATTACTGATCTGATTCTTTTTCTTTGTTTCTGATTTCTTCAATTTTCTTCTCACGGCGGTGTTTCACATTATAGTCAGTTGTAAATGCCTCACCTTCAAGTTCCTTATCAAGGGTGAGTGGTTCTTTACAATGCTGACAATAATCAACTCTACCTAGTATCTTAGTATGGCGCTCACAATTCGGGCACTGGACAGTAACGGTTCTCGTACTAATCATGCCGACCCAAAAGTAAATAACGAAACTTAACATAATCGGAATGACACCTAAAACTAAGAAGATCATCATAGCCCAGGGTGTTTCTCTAAAGAATATACCTATATACATCACAGCCATACCAATAAAGATAAGTGCTAGAGCCCAGCCGCGTATACGCAGAATTTTGTTTCCGGGTTTTCTCATATATGTCACCTCTAAAATTATTCTATACTTTCATCGCTGTATATGATAGTATATATCAAGTATTCATTTTGAACATTTAAGAACTTTTAAGCGAAGTAAAGAACTTTAAAAAATTCTTTTAAAGATTTTTAATAAAAGTGTTGACGGAATACATACAACTTGTTATTATATAAAAGTCGCTTGTTTCAAGAGCGCCTAACACAGAGGATTGCAAAACGCAATTAAGAATGTGTTAAAAAAGATTAAAAAAATGTTAAATTAATACTTGCATTTTTGAAATCAACAGTGTATAGTAATAAGAGTAATACGAAATAAAGTTTCAAC